>NZ_JBSFRU010000541.1:0-2239 GCF_053589395.1 Nocardia sp. NPDC003345 | reverse complement strand
TGCCGGCTTTACCGCGCTCGATGATGTTGAAGACCATGTTCTGCACGTTGATCCGGGCGACCTCCATTTTCGCCAGTTTGAGCTGGATCAGTTGGAAGCGGCCGATCTCCTGGCCCCACAGGGTGCGGGTGCGGGCGTAATCGGTGCACAGGCGCAGGCATTCGTTGATCACACCGAGGGCCATGAAGCCGATGCCGACGCGTTCGGCGACGAAACTCGATTTGGCGCTCTCCCGGCCGTCGCCGCCACGATGTTGTTCGGTCTCCCCGAGCAGCCGGTCGCGGCCGAGGCGGACGTTGTCGAAGAACAGTTCGCCGGTCGGGGACGCGTGCAGGCCCATCTTTTTGAACGGTTTGCCTTGGGTGAGCCCTTCCATACCTTTGTCGAGCACGAAGGTGAGCACCTTGCGGTCTCGGGAGGGGGTGCCGTCGCCCTCGTCCAGTTTCGCGTATACGACGAGGGTGTCGGCGAAGGGTCCGTTGGTGATGAATGTCTTCTGGCCGTTGAGGATGTAGTCCTCGCCGTCGCGCCGTACGGAGGTCTTCATCCCGCCGAATGCGTCCGATCCGGAGTCGGGTTCGGTGATGGCCCAGCAGGCGATCTTGCGCAGGCTCACGATATCGGGTACCCATCGCTGCTGCTGGGCGAGTGTGCCCCGGGACAGGATGGTGGCGCCGCCGAGGCCGGTGCTGACTCCCAGTGAACTGCACAAGCCCATGCAGACACCGGAGAGTTCGCTGGTCAGCACGGCCATCATGGTCTGCTGGTCGAATCCGCTGTCGGCGGGTTCCTTATCTTTGGCGGCCGGTTTCTCCGCGCCCTCGGCGGCGGCCTGTTTGACCGCCAGCTGCTTGTTCAGGGCCTCTTCGGCCATGGCGCCGATACCGAAATCCGCGTACAGCTTGCGCAGGATCGGGTAGGGCAGCATCTCGCCGCTGTCCAGGGCGTCCAGGTTCGGACGCACTTCCTTATCGATGAACGTCCGCACCGCGTCGCGGACCATCAGGTCGGTATCGGACCATTCGAACATCGTCGTCCTCCGGTATCACCAGCAGCATTACGGTGTAAATCACCGGGCGGACGCTCCACCGCGCCCGCCTTGTTGACAGCCTGCCAGTTTTCCGGCGGTCGCGCTGGTTTTCCGGCGCGGTCACATCGGCACCACCCGGACGCGAGAACGCCATGCATGACAACAGCCCGTTGTGCCATGCATGGCGTTCGTAACGATCTCCACGCCACCGCCGACGGCGGCGCGAAACGGATCAGCGCAGTGCGCGCGCCAGGTTGGCGTCCAGTGCCGCGAGGAACTCCTCGGTGCTCAGGTAGCCCTGGTCGCCGCCGACCAGCAGCGCGAGATCCTTGGTCATCTGGCCGCCCTCGACGGTCTTGATGACGACATCCTCGAGCGTCTGCGCGAAGCCGATCACCTCGGGGGTGTTGTCCAGCTTGCCGCGATGCTCGAGGCCGCGGGTCCAGGCGAAGATCGACGCGATCGGGTTGGTCGAGGTCGGCTTGCCCTGCTGGTGCTGACGGTAATGCCGGGTGACCGTACCGTGCGCGGCCTCGGCCTCACAGGTCTGGCCGTCCGGGGTCAGCAGCACCGAGGTCATCAGACCCAGCGAACCGAAGCCCTGCGCGACGGTATCGGACTGCACATCGCCGTCGTAGTTCTTGCAGGCCCAGACGTAGCCGCCCTCCCATTTCATGGAGGAGGCGACCATATCGTCGATCAGCCGGTGCTCGTAGGTGAGGCCCGCCGCCTCGAACTGGCTCTTGAACTCGGCGTCGAACACCTCCTGGAAGGTGTCCTTGAACATGCCGTCGTACGCCTTGAGGATGGTGTTCTTCGTCGACATGTAGACGGGGTAGTTCTGCTGCAGCCCGTAGTTGAACGAGGCTCGCGCGAAATCTTCGATGGACTTCTTGAAGTTGTACATGCCCATGATGACGCCGCCGTCCTCGGGCATCTTCACGACCTCGTGCACGATCGGCTCACTGCCGTCTTCCGGGGTGAAGGTGAGGGTGACGGTGCCGGCCTGGAAGGCCTTGAAGTCGGTGGCGCGATACTGGTCGCCGAACGCGTGGCGGCCGATGATGATCGGCTTGGTCCAGCCGGGAACCAGGCGCGGAACGTTGGAGATGATGATCGGCGCGCGGAAGATGGTGCCGCCGAGAATGTTGCGGATGGTGCCGTTGGGCGACCGCCACATCTTCTTGAGACCGAATTCCTCGACGCGGC
>NZ_JBSFRU010000540.1:0-2267 GCF_053589395.1 Nocardia sp. NPDC003345 | reverse complement strand
TGCGCTTCGAGCGCTGACAGCAGACGCGGGCCGAACCCTTTGTGGGCCTCGCTGGACTCGGCGCCGAGACGGGGATTCGGTGCGGGCGGCGGGGGCTGGTCGATGGGGACCGGGGGGTCAGTCCGCTTCGTCGGCGAGGGGGGTGGGGCGGTAGTAGCGGCCGTTGTAGTAGAGGAGGGGGGCGGCGGCGGGCTCCTCGGCGGTGTCGTCGTGGACCCGGACCACCCGGCCCACGACGAAGGTGTGGTCGCCGATCGGGATGAGCTGTTCGATGGTGGTGCGCAGCCACAGGGGGGTGCCGTGCAGGACCGGCTCGCCGGTGTCGAGGGCCGACCACAGGGACGGGTCGCTGAAGCGGTGGGCGGCGGTCCGGGCGAAACGCTGGGCGATATGGCGCTGATGCTCGCCCAGGAAATGGATGACCACCGAATCGGCGGCGGTGAGCGCGGTCAGGCTCGACGAGGTATCGCTGATATTGAACGAGACGAGCGGCGGATCCAGGGACAGCGAGGCGAACGAGGTCGCCGTGAAACCGACCGGGCCGGCCCCGGAATTCAAGGTCACGACGGTGACGCCGGAGGGGTAGTGCCGCATCGAGGCACGGTACTGCTCGGCAGTGATACCGCTGAGGTCGTCGGGAATCCGGATACCGGTCTCGGGCCGTGGTGCTTCGGTCACGGTGCCGACGCTACGCCCCGGACCGCCACGACCGCCCGGTCCGGTTCCACTGTCCGGACACCCGCCGCGACCGCCGTCACGCGACCTCCAGCGACAGCCCGGCGGTGATCCGCAGCAGCTCCGGGTAGCAGGTCCGGAAAACCGTGCCCGGGCTGCCGCCCGCCGCCCACAGCTCACCGAACGCGGCCAGCGCGCTGTCCACCCAGGTGGACAGGTTGGCGGGATGTCCCACCGGGGCGACGCTGCCCGGCATCTGCCCGGTGTACAGCATCACCAGATGTGGCGGGGCGGGCGCCAGCGGACCCTCCAGCCGGGCTCCGGCCCGGACCGGATCGACCTGGTGGGCGGCCGAAACCAGCAGCAGGATCGGTTCCTCGCCCAGTAGGAAGACCTCGGCCCGCACGAGAGCGCCGAGCTCCACCTCCATCACCCGAGCGGTAGCCGCGGCATCCGTTGCCGACTCCGGCGCGGAGACGATCAGGCCGTGGTGTCCGCGCGCTATCAAAGTATCCGAGACCCGGCAGGTTATCGGTGGAAGCGACCTGCGCATGGGCTCAGGGTAGAGCGATCGGCCAGGTCTCGCCGCCGTTTGCCCCACTCACCGGCCCGGGCCCGATCCGCCCCGGGTAGTGCGCGCCCGTCCCCTCGATGGTCCCGACCATTAGGCTGGCCGAATGACAGACTGGCAGGCTTTCACCGTCGAAACCAAGGATCACGTCGCACGGGTCACGCTCACCGGCCCGGGCAAGGGTAATGCGATGGGCCCGGATTTCTGGCGGGAGCTGCCGGAGATCTTCCGCGGACTCGATGCCGACGCCGAGGTCCGGGCCGTGGTCCTCACCGGCTCGGGCAAGCACTTCTCCTACGGTCTCGACCTGCCCGCCATGAGCGGCACGTTCGGTCCCCTCATGGCCGACCGCGCCCTCGCCGCGCCGCGCACCGATTTCCTCGGTGAGATCCGCCGCCTCCAGGCCGCGATCACCGCCGTCGCCGAATGCCGTAAACCGGTGATCGCCGCGGTCTCCGGCTGGTGCATCGGCGGCGGCCTGGACCTCATCGCCGCCGCCGATATCCGCTACGCCAGCGCGGAAGCGAAGTTCAGCCTCCGCGAAGCGAAGGTCGCGATCGTCGCGGACGTGGGCTCACTGCAGCGGCTGCCCGCGATCATCGGCGAAGGCCACCTCCGGGAACTCGCCTACACCGCCAAGGACATCGACGCGGCTCGCGCGGAGAAGATCGGGCTGGTCAACGACGTATACCCCGACCAGGAAGCGGTGCTGGAAGCCGCCGACGCCACCGCCCGCGAGATCGCCGCCAACCCGCCGCTGGTGGTGCAGGGCGTGAAAGATGTGCTCGACCAGCGGGACGCGTCGACCGTCGCGGAGGGGTTGCGGTACGTCTCGGCGTGGAACGCGGCGTTCCTGCCCTCGGAAGACCTCACCGAGGCGATCCAGGCGGTCTTCGAGAAGCGCGTGCCGGAGTACAAGGGACGGTAATTTTGGCGCGGCTTCGCCGCGCGGGGTTCGGCCCGCGTCGCCTGTCAGCACTCGAGACTCGCGGCTGCGCCGCTTCGCTTCGAGTGCTGACAG
>NZ_JBSFRU010000539.1:0-2273 GCF_053589395.1 Nocardia sp. NPDC003345 | reverse complement strand
CCGCGGAGCGGCTCGTCTGGCGTCCGGGCCCGTTCCACCGCGCGCTGGAGTCGCTGCCGGTCGTCTTCCCGCCCGCCCCGAAGCTCTAGCTGCGGCGCACACGGCCACCTCGGGCCCCGAAACAGACTGTTTTCCAACGCTAATGAACCGGCGGTGATACCGTTGAGACATTGTGTCTAAAACCAGCCGCAACGACGGGGCTGGCTCGGCTCGCTCGAGGTGGTCGTTATGGGGCAGTTCAGCAGATTTTCAGCGAAGTGGCCGGACGGTGACCCGCCAGTGGCCGGAACCACGGTAGCGGTACAGGTGTGGTTGACATGACGTTACCATCGGTCTGGTCCAATTCCAACCTCGGTGGGGCACTGGATTCCCTTGCCGCGCACGCCGACACGCAAGGCCGATACATCCGCTTTCCCGACCGGACCGGCGATGACGAACGGATCGGCCTGACCGAACTGTCGGAAGCCTCGAAACGTTTCGCGCACGGACTACTCTCCGGGCCCGAACCCGGTGCCGTGGTAGGGATCATGCTCCCGCCGGGACCGGAGTTCCTCATCGCGTGGTTCGGCATCGTACGCGCCGGAAGAGCGGCGACCGTCCTTCCCCTGGCCGCCGTCCACCCGGCCAAGCAGGCCGCACACCTGGCCCAGCTCGTCGATGTCGCCGGCCTGCAGACCGTGGTGACCGGACCGGAGCTCGACGCCGTGACGAGCGAACTGCGCAACGCCTGTCCCGGGCTGCGTTTCATCACCGTCGCGGAGAGCGCATCCGGCGCCGGAGCGCTACCGGACGTGCAGCCCGACACCCCCGCATTCGTGCAGTTCACCTCCGGCAGCACGCGGGCGCCGCGCGGCGTACTGCTGACCCACGCGAACATCATGGCCGGCCTGGACGGGATCGTGCGCTCAGGGGAGATGACCCCCGATGACGTCTGGGCGCTGTGGACTCCGCTCTACCACGATATGGGTCTGTTCGGCGTGCTGGCCGGGCTGTTCTCCGGGGGACAGGTCAATCTCGTCGCCCCGCAGACCTTCATCCGGCGGCCCGAGCGGTTCCTGCAGCTCGTCTCCGACACCGGCGCCACCATCACCACCGGCCCGAACTTCAGCTATGACCTGATCGCCCGAGTGGCCCTGGCGGCCCCCGATCTGGTGGCGGGACTCGACCTTTCCCGATGGCGACTGGCCGTCAACGGCGGCGAGGTTCTCTCACCGCAGACCCTCCAGAACTTCGACGCCGCGCTCGCCCCGGCGGGTGCCCGGCCATCAGTGATGTTTCCCGCCTACGGAATGGCCGAGGCCACCCTGGCCATCACATTCTCCCAGCCGGGCAGCCCACCCGCCATCCTGTGGGCCGACCGCGACGCGCTGGCGGAAAACGGTGTGGTGCGAACACTCGCCCCGGAAGATCCCGCGGCCACCGGCCTCGTCTCCGCCGGACGGCCGGTGGCCGGCATGGCAGTGCGCATCATCGCCGGTGACGGCTCCGACTGCGCCGAGGATCAACTGGGTGAGATCCAGATTCGCGGCGCCTCCGTGACGGCCGGCTACTACCGCGATCCCGAATCCACCGCCGAACTGTTCGACGGTGACTGGCTGCGCACCGGCGATCTCGGCTTCTGGCACGAGGGCCGGCTCTACGTTGGCGGCCGCCGTAAAGAGATGGTGATCGTGAACGGCCGGAACTATTTTCCGTCCGACGCCGAACACGTCGCTCGCACGGTGCCGGGTGTCTACCGGGGCCGGGCGATAGCTTTCGCCGACACCGAACACGCCGCAGACGGCCGCATCGGAGAATACGTCGGCTTGATCGTCGAATCCGAAGCGCCGGAAGCCGATTACCCAGAACTGGTCGAACGAGTTCGCAAACAGGTGACCGCGGACCTCGGATTTTCCGCTGTACGGGTATATCCGGTTTCGCCCGGCTTTCTCACCCGCTCCACCAGCGGAAAATGGCAACGCCTCGCGGCCGCGGCAAGAATATCCGCCGCGAGTCGAACCTACTCACCAACAGGATAATGCGCGCGCAGCGCGTATGAGACGCTCGACCGGGTTGTAGGAGAAGCCATAATGACAAGTACGACGGAAAAGCATGATCTCGGCGTAATGACCTATTTGGCGCCGGTAGTCGCGGATAATCTGGACCGGCATCTCAGTCTCACCAAAGAATGGTTCCCCCATCAATTCGTTCCGTGGAGCGAGGGCTCCAACTTCGACGGTCCACTCGGAGGCGACCCCTGGGAGCCGGGTCAGAGCAGGCTGTCCGAACACGCA
>NZ_JBSFRU010000538.1:0-2275 GCF_053589395.1 Nocardia sp. NPDC003345 | reverse complement strand
TCCGGCCTCGAAGCAAAGCGGCGCAGCCGCAAGTCTCGAGGCCGGAAACACGGGACCAAGGGGCCCGCAACCCGTGGCGCCGAAGGCGCCACCAATATCTCAGCCCAGGTCGTCGTGGCGCATCAGCTGGCGGGCCGCTTCCATCACCGAGCCGGTGAGGGACGGGTACACCGAGAAGGTCTGGGCCAGATCGTTGACCGTGAGGTTGTTCTGGACCGCCAGCGCGATGGGCAGGATCAGTTCCGAGGCGATGGGCGCGACCACCACGCCACCGATCACCACACCGGTGGCGGGGCGGCAGAAGATCTTCACGAAACCGCGGCGCAGGCCCGACATCTTGGCGCGGGGGTTGGTGTTCAGGGGGAGCATCACCGTGCGGGCGGGTACTTCCCCGTTGTCTATGGCGGTCTGGCTCACACCGACCGTGGCGATCTCGGGGCGGGTGAAGACCGCGGAGGCCACCGTTTTGAGGCGGATCGGGCTCACACCTTCACCGAGTGCGTGGTACATGGCGATCCGGCCCTGCATGGCCGCCACCGATGCCAGCGGCAGCAGGCCGGTGCAGTCGCCGGCCGCGTAGACGCCCGGGACCGCTGTCCGCGATACCCGGTCGACGCGGAGATAGCCGCCGCGGTCGAGTTCGATTCCGGCCTGTTCCAGGCCGAGGCCGCCGGTGTTCGGGGTGGAACCGACCGTCATCAGGGCGTGGGAGCCGGTGACGGTGCGGCCGTCGGACAGGGTCACGACCACGCCGTCGGCGGTGCGTTCCACCTTGTCCGCGCGCGCGTGCTTCACCAGTTCCACACCGCGCTCGGCGAACGCGTCCTCGAGGACCAGCGCCGCGTCGGCGTCCTCACCCGGCAGCACCCGGTCACGGCTGGAGACCAGGATCACCCGCACACCCATCTCCGTATAGGCGGAGACGAACTCGGCGCCGGTGACACCCGAACCCACCACCACCAGGGTTTCCGGCAGATCGGCGAGATCGTAGAGCTGGCGCCAGTTCAGGATGCGTTCGCCGTCCGGTTCGGCGCCGGGCAGCACCCGGGGCGAGGCGCCGGTCGCGATCAGCACGACCTCGGCCTCCACGGTCTCCTCGGTGCCGTCCGGGAAGGCGACCGCGACCTGGTGCGTGGCACGCCCCGATCCCGGGCCGGCCAACCGGCCCCGGCCCGGCAGCACTCGCACGCCCGCGGCCTGCAATTTGGACCGGATATCCGACGACTGCGCCAGGGCCAGCGCCTTCACCCGTTCGTGGACCTCCGGCAGCCGGACCTCCGCCTGTTCCGGATCCAGCGTGATCCCGAGGTTGCGGGCACGCCGCAGGTCGGTCCGCACGCCCGTCGACGCGATGAACGTCTTGGACGGCACACAGTCCCAGAGCACACACGCGCCGCCGATACCGTCGGAATCGATCAGCACCACCTGGGCGCCGTGCTGGGCCGCGACCAGGGCCGCCTCATAGCCCGCGGGTCCGCCACCGATGATCGCAATGCGGGTCATACATACCCCTTGTTCCTAATCACCCGCGCCAGGCGCGCGGCAGCTCGCGGCCCTCACTCGCCGCGTCAAGCCTAGTGCGTGCCGGGTTCGCGCCCGCGCCCGGCCGCGACCGCGCGTCGAGCCGCTCGAAGCACATCCCGGAGCGCGAATTACGACGCCCCGTACCGGTGCGCGGCGCCACACAACTAAGCTGCCGGTGTGCCGATCTACGCTGCCTACGGGTCCAATATGGATTCGACCCAGATGCTCGAGCGCTGTCCGCACTCCCCCATGTCCGGGACGGGCTGGCTGGAGGGCTGGCGCCTCACGTTCAGCGGGGACGATATCGGCTGGGAAGGCCCGCTCGCGACGGTCGTCGAGGAACCCGGCTCCCGGGTCTTCGTGGTGCTCTACGACGTCTCCCCCGAGGACGAGCAGCGGCTCGACCGTTGGGAGGGCTCGGATTTCGGAATCCACCGCAAGATCCGCCTCCGCGTCACCCCCAGCCCCGGCAGCGGAACCGACCCGATCCTGGCCTGGCTCTACGTACTGGACGCCTACGAAGGCGGCCTGCCCTCGGCCCGCTACCTCGGCGTCATGGCCGACGCCGCCGAAAAAGCCGGGGCCCCGGAGGAATACGTGCACGCCCTCCGCACCCGCAACAGCCGCAACGTGGGACCTGGTAACAACTTCAGTTGAGTTGGAGCGGCTCCGCCGCTCGAGGGTGGGGCCCTATTGACCCCGGGTCTTCACTCCCGGCGGTCGGTCGCTGCGCTCCCTCCCTCTGGTCGCT
>NZ_JBSFRU010000537.1:0-2307 GCF_053589395.1 Nocardia sp. NPDC003345 | reverse complement strand
TGTGCCGCTCACCGCGAAGCGTGTCACCGGCATCGTCTCGCGGGGTGGTTCGATCATGGCGGCCTGGTGCCTGGCTCATCACCGGGAATCTTTCCTGTACACGCATTTCGAGGAACTCTGCGAGATCCTGGCCCGCTACGACGTGACCTTCTCCCTCGGCGACGGTTTACGTCCCGGTTCCATCGCCGACGCCAACGACGCGGCGCAGTTCGCCGAGCTCCGCACGCTGGGTGAACTGACGAAGGTCGCCAAATCGCACGGCGTGCAGGTGATGATCGAGGGCCCGGGGCATGTGCCGATGCACAAGATCGTGGAGAACGTGCGGCTGGAAGAGGAGCTGTGCGAGGAGGCGCCCTTCTACACATTGGGGCCGCTGGCCACCGATATCGCACCCGCCTACGACCACATCACCTCTGCCATCGGCGCGGCGATGATCGCGCAGGCCGGTACCGCGATGCTGTGTTATGTCACCCCGAAGGAGCATCTGGGCCTGCCGAACCGCGACGATGTGAAAACCGGTGTGATCACCTACAAGATCGCCGCGCATGCCGCCGATCTGGCCAAGGGTCATCCGCATGCGCAACGCCGGGATGACGAATTGTCCAAGGCGCGTTTCGAGTTCCGCTGGCACGACCAGTTCGCGCTGTCCCTGGACCCGGACACCGCCCGGGAGTACCACGACGAGACACTGCCCGCCGAACCGGCCAAAACAGCGCATTTCTGCTCGATGTGCGGCCCGAAGTTCTGTTCCATGCGGATATCCGCCGATGTCCGCGAATACGCCGAACGCCACAACCTGACCGATGTCGAGGCCATCGAGGCGGGGATGGCGGAGAAGTCCGCCGAATTCCACGCCTCCGGTAACGCGGTGTATCTCCCGGTCGTCTCGTAGATCGGATCGGCGGCTCACCATGGGTGGGCCGCCGGTTGCGGTCATCGAGGTCGGTCGCTTTCGGCTCGAACCCGCACTTCGGCGGGCGCGGCAGGTGGTTTATCGTCCCGCGATATCGACAGTGCCATCAAGATGACGCCGACCGCGCCGACCGCCGTCGCGATCCACAGCTGGTTCGCGATTCCCAGTGTCTCACCGATCCATCCGGCCGCTACGGCTCCCATGATCCCAGCGAGCGCGGTCAGCGTTCGAATGTTCATCGAAACTCGACCGAGTACGGCCGAATCGGCCGATTCGGTAACCAGGGTGGTGAGCCCGACATTCCACATGGATCCCGCGAAGCCGAGCACGGCGAGTCCGGCTACTGCGAAACTCAGCCCCGGAACGGATCCGAGCGTCGCTCCGGCGGCAAGCCCGGCCATTCCTGCGGCAATCCCCAGAAGCCCCCATCGATTGACGGCCGCTGTCCCCTGTCGCTCGCCGATGCGCGGCGCAACCCACGCACCACCGATCGCGGCCGCACTGGAAGCGATCAGAACCAGACCGTAGAGGTACGCCGGTAGACCCAGCTGCCGCAGCAGCAGGATCGGAAGCATTGCCAGGATCATCGCTTCCGCGACCGAAATGAGCAGGCCGACAGTAGAGAATGCTTTGAGCAACGGGATCCGTACCAATAGCCGGAATCCATGCGCCATGTCCTGGCGTACCGTCGACTCGGTTCGCTGCACACGTCCACCGTCCGGACTCCTGATCAGCGCCAAACATATCGCATTGACGACAAAGCTGATCAGGTCTACTACCAGCGGAAAGACATAACCCCCAATCCAGACCAGGGCACCCGATACACCACGCCCGGCCGAGGACCCCAGGCGTTCGGCCGCGATCAGCCGGGAACGGGCCTGCAGGATCGTCCGATCGCCGATAACCGTTTCCAGATGAGCGAAATAGAGAGCCTCTGCTACCAGCGTCAATATCCCGAACAGGAAGGTCACCGGCAGAATCCAGTAGAAGCCCGCTACCCCGGTGGCCATGCCGAGACAGAGACCACCGATGGCAACCATCGACACGATATCGGCCACGATCAACCACAGCCGCTTGCGTTCACGCCGGTCCGACCACACTCCCACCATGAACCCCAGGAACACCACCGGAACCGCAGATGATGCGTGTAGCAGACCGATCTGCCACGCATCGGCAGCGAACTTCTCCACCGCGATCACCGGTAATACGGCAGCGGTCAGAGCGGAGCCGAAGGTGGTCGAGACCTGCCCCGTCGTGAACAGACCGAAGTCTGCTGATCTCTGGTGAACCGACTGCGCCACGGTCCCGCTTTCATAATCGCTCAGCCGAATGGGTACGAGGGGATTGTCCCTCGACGAACTCGTCCGGAGCGCGACGTGCGCGCTCCGGACGAG
>NZ_JBSFRU010000536.1:0-2356 GCF_053589395.1 Nocardia sp. NPDC003345 | reverse complement strand
CGTGCCGGGCGGACGGGCGATCCCGTTCCGATCCCGGATCGGTTTCCGAATTCTGCTCCGGTGCCCGGCCCACCACCACGGTGTGCACCCGGACCCGGCCACGGGCGTCCGCGCCGCCCTCACCGCGTAGCTCCAGACCGTGCGCGACGACCTCGGCGCCCGGTAGCGGAACCCGGCCCAGTTCGTGCGCGAGCAGGCCGCCGACGGTGTCGACCTCCTCCTCATCGATCGGCAATCCGTACAGCTCGCCCAGGTCGGCGATCGGCAGGCGCGCCGAGACCCGGTACCGGCCCGGTTCGATCTCCTCGATGGGCGGGGTCTCGTCGGTATCGTATTCGTCGGCGATCTCTCCGACGATCTCCTCGAGCACATCCTCGATGGTGACCAGTCCCGCGATACCGCCGTATTCGTCCACCAGCAGCGCCATATGGTTGCGGCGGCGCTGCATTTCGTCGAGTAGATCGTCGAGTGGTTTGGAATCGGGCATGAACACCGCGTCGCGCATCACCTCGCGCACCCGGACACTGCGGCCACGGTCGGCGTAGGGCACCAGATCCTTCAGGTACACCACACCCAGGATGTCGTCGACGTTCTCCCCGATCACCGGAATCCGGGAGTGCCCGCTGCGCACCGCCAGCGACATCGCCTGCGCCACCGATTTATCGGCCTCGATCCAGACCATCTCGGTACGCGGCACCATCACCGCGCGCGCGATGGTGTCACCCAGTTCGAATACCGACTGGATCATGCGGCGCTCGTCGTCGGCGACCACGCCGCGTTCCCGAGCCATATCCACCACCTCGCGCAATTCGATCTCCGAGGCGAACGGACCGTTACGGAAGCCCTTACCGGGAGTGATCGCGTTACCGAGCAGGATCAGCAGCCGGCTCACCGGTCCGAGCAACGCGCCGATGAACTGCAACGGCAGGCCCGCGGCCAGCGCGATCGAATACGCGTGCTGGCGGCCCAGTGTGCGAGGCCCGACGCCGATCACCACATACGACACCAGCACCATCGCCACCGCCGTCACCAGCAGCGCCCAGCCGCTGTCGAGGAAACTGCTCAGCGCGGCGGCCAGCAGGACGGTCGCGGTGATCTCGCACAGGATGCGCAGCAACACCATCAGGTTCACGTAGCGGGGCCGGTCGTCGACGATCCGGCTCAACCGGGCCGCGCCGGTCCGCTCGCTGCGAGCCATATCGTCGAGCCGGGCCGGTGACAGGGTGTTCAGGGCCGAATCCACCGCGGCGAACACTCCGCCGACCGCAGCGAGCAACGCGGCGAACAGCAGCAGGGTCATCTCGTTCACGCGTGCGCGTCACCCGGCCACGAACGCCCCTCGTCGGGCGCCGCGAAACCCGTCTTGCCCAGCAGGCGGGCATCACGGGCGGCGAGTTCGGCGCGCCGGGCCGCGTCACGCAGTTCCTCGTACCACTGTTCGAGCAGCCGGGCCTGCAGGCCGAACATCTCCTTCTCCTCGGCCGGTTCGGCATGGTCGTAGCCGAGCAGGTGCAGCACACCGTGCACGGTCAGCAGCGCCAGTTCGTGGTCGAGGGAATGCCCGGCCTTCGCGGCCTGGTCCAGGGCGAACTCGGGGCAGAGCACGATATCGCCGAGCATGGAGGGCCCCGGCTCCGGACTGTCGGGGCGGCCGCCGGGTTCGAGCTCGTCCATGGGGAACGACATGACGTCGGTCGGCCCGGGCAGGTCCATCCAGCGCATATGCAGGTCTGCCATGGTGTCGAGATCCACCAGCACCATGGACAGTTCGGCGGCCGGGTGGACATCCATCCGGCCGATCACGAACCGGGCGACGCCCACCAGGTCTTCCTCGGGAACTTCCATACCCGACTCGTTGGCGATCTCGATACTCACCTGGTCAGCCTAAAGGGTGGGGCCGGACGCAACCCAGCCGACGTCCGGGCACGGCCGCGAAGATCGCGGAGGTACGGCCGCCGTCCGGCCCCCGAGCTGTCGCCCGGCACCGGCCGTTACCGGCGGGCCGTCCGCCCCGCCGCCCGCCGCTGGGCCCGGTTCCCGGACATATGCGGCGGCCCGACCGGTGGACGCGTCTCCGATTCGAACTTGTCGTAGGCGTCCACGATGTCCGACACCAGCCGGTGCCGCACCACATCGCTGCTGGTGAGCTGGGCGAAATGGATATCCTCGATATCGGTGAGAATCTCACTGGCCGCCCGCAGCCCCGATCGCGACCCGTGCGGCAGGTCCACCTGGGTGACATCGCCGGTGACCACGATCTTCGACCCGAACCCGAGCCGGGTCAGGAACATCTTCATCTGCTCGGCGGTGGATGGGCAAGATGTACGGGCGATTCCATCCGCGGCTCTTCCCGACC
>NZ_JBSFRU010000535.1:0-2363 GCF_053589395.1 Nocardia sp. NPDC003345 | reverse complement strand
GTGTGATGGTCGGCGACATCGCGCAGATAACGCCGGATCTCGGGGTCCAGCGGCAGTTCTTCGTTACGCACCAGGATGTCCAGCGGCATATCCAGCGGAAGCACCGCCCGGCGTAATTCCACCACCTCACGTTTGAGCTGATAGATGGATTCGATCGGAAGCGTGCTGCGCGGAGTGAAGATCTCCTGCTCCATCTCCTCGATATCGCGTTCCACCGACTGCACGACGTCGATATAGGTGTCCACCACCCGGTCGGCTATCGCGTGCAGAACCGCCCCCGGCCCGCGGCGCAGCCGTGCGGGCCTGCTCTCGAGATCGCGCCGCACCTGGGCCAGCGCCGAATGCTCGCCGTGGCGGACCGCGATCACGAACTCCGCGGAGACGAAGATCAGCAGTTCCCCCGTCTCCACGATCTCGCTCACGCTGCGCATCTCGTGCTCCTGGTAGCCGACCGTGCGCATGACCATGACCAGGATGTCGTCGTAGCGTTCGAGTTTGGGGCGCTGATGGGCCTGGACCGCGTCCTCCACCGCCAGCGCGTGCAGGCGGTAGGTCGCGGCGACCTCCCGCATCTGGGCCTCATCGGGGTCGTGCAGGCCGAGCCAGACGAAACCACCGTGTTCGCGGGCCGCCGCCAGCGCGCCGGAATGGGTGAACCGGCCGGGTAGCCGCTCCCCGTCCACGTACACCGCGCAATCGACGATCGCGCGGGCGGTGGGAATCGGGATATAGGGCGTGGTGGGAGGCCGCCGGGACCGCCCCGGACTGTGGAACGGCAGCGGCAGGGAGGGCACGTGCCGATGCTAGCCCGCCCGCGCGGGTGGCACCCGGAACGGGCACTGACAGACTGGACGGCGTGCGTATCGACCTGCATACCCATTCCAACGCCTCCGACGGCACCGATACCCCGGCCGAACTGGTGCGCAACGCGGCCGCGGCGGGTCTGGACGTGGTCGCGATCACCGATCACGACACCACCGCGGGCTGGGCCGAGGCCGAGGCGGCCCGCCCGGCCGGGCTCACCCTGGTCCGGGGCATGGAGATGTCGTGCGTGGGCCCGGGCACCGACGGCTGGCCGGTATCGGTGCACTTGCTGGCCTATCTGTTCGATCCGGCCGATCGCGGGTTCGCGGCCGAACGGGAGCGGTTGCGGGCCGAACGGGTGGAACGACTACGCGCGATGGCCGAGCAGATGGCGGCCGACGGGCTGCCGATCGATCCCGACGCGGTACTCGCCGCGGCCGGCCCGTCGGCGGGGCGGCCGCATCTGGCGCGGGTGCTGGTCGCGGCCGGGGTGGTGCCGACCGTCGGCGCCGCCTTCGACGATCTGCTCTCGTCGGACGGGCCGTACTTCGTGGAGAAGGCCGATACACCGTTGCGGACGGCGGTCGCGATGATCGCCGCGGCGGGCGGGGTCAGCGTGCTGGCCCACGCCCGGGCCCGCAGCCGCGGGCGGTTGCTCGACCTGGCGGAGGTCGGTGACCTCGTCCCCGCCGGACTGGGCGGTCTGGAGGTCGATCATCCCGACCACAGTGACCACGACCGCGCGGTGCTACGTGATCTGGCGGCCGAATTCGGGCTGCTCGCGACCGGCTCCTCGGACTACCACGGCGCCAACAAGACGATCGGTCTCGGCGACCGCACCACCGATCCGGCCCAGTTCGAGAAATTGGCCGGTCGAGCCACCGGCGTCCCGGTCCTCGCGTCATGAGAGTGCTGCGCGGGATCAGCGGTATCGCCGCCGCGGGCCTGGTATTGCTGGCGTTGGTCGTCTTGGGCGCGGCCCTGATCGGCGACCGGCGCGGGTTCCCGGGGCCGGGTACGGAGTCGGTGCTGCTGCATCTGCTGGTGGCGGCGATTGCCGTTGTCGCACAGGTGTATTCGGACCGCCGGCGCGGGACGGCGACGGTGGTGGCCGCGGTGGTGGTGCTGGGGGCGGGAGCCGCGCTGCTGTGGACGCAGTGGTGGGGCTGAGCCGGCGCGGCGCGTCGAGGCGACCTTCACATCGCGGGGGCCGTGCTCCTGCAACTGTCTCACCCCGGACACCGGCGGACCGGGAGTTTCCGCTTACGGGAAGGTAATCCCCGGGCCCTACGCTGGCCCCGTGGTGTCCGATACACGCAGAACGCGGCACCGGGTTTGGCGAACGACCCGGGACCTGGCACAATGTTGCGGATTCCCGATCGTTGCCACCGCCGGGTCGGGGATATCCGGCGTTTCCCGCCACGCGACGCACCGTCGCGACCGGAGCGCCAGTCGAGTTCTGCCGGACAACCCGTCCGTCTCCCATCCGGACAGTCGCTGCCCGAAATCAGCGCCGTTGCCCATCGCCACATGTCCGGTGTTCCCGGGTTCCCCCGGCG
>NZ_JBSFRU010000534.1:0-2366 GCF_053589395.1 Nocardia sp. NPDC003345 | reverse complement strand
AGTGCAGCAGCGCCGGGGTCGCCGAAGGCGGATCTGCCTGTTCGGTGATCGCCCTGCGGCTGCCCGTGGTTGCCGGTGTCCTCGGGATACGTTCGGATGCCCGCCCCGTCGGCGGTGCCGCGATGCGGTTCACGGTGGACCTGTGGGCGCACGATGTCCTCCTGCCTCACGCGTCGGGCATCGTCGACGGTATCGAGTCCGTGTCGGCCCGGCGAGGGCCGATCGGCCTCTGTGCCCGGGTCTTCGGTTCGTACGGGCCGGTGGGCCGACCGGTACGCCACCGGGCCCGGCAGGACTCGCGGCGGATACGGGCATTGCGCCCACCCAACCGATGACCTTCTTCTCTGCCCGGTGACCGGCTCCGGCGAGATGCTCGATAGGGAGCTCAGGCCCGGAGAAGGTGGGTGAAATGACGGAGCAGAGGCCCGACCAGTGGTCTGGTTACCGGCGTACGATCGAGCGCTTCTGGGCACGGCGACCGAGCAATCCGAACGTTCTCATGCGCCGGTGCGATCGGATCGATGCCGCGGTGCGGATCACCGCACTGGTGCTCGCGCTGTTGATGGTCCCGGTGGCCGGCACCGTCGGAACCCTGGTCTACTCCGGCTTCGAGCGCCGGGTCGCCGCAGCGGCATCCGGACCCGGTGCGGGTTCCGGCACGGCGGCGTTGACGGGCATCGGGGCCGGGGTGGGTTTTCTCATGGTGTGCTGGATGGGCGCGGGATGTCTCGCCTACGGCAGCGCGCGCTGGGCCGAACATAGCCGTGACCGGTACTGGGAACGACAGTGGCGCCGGTTCACCGGCACAACAGAGGGCCGCGCCCGGGGCGACGCACCGGACACGAATTCGTGACCGAAACCGCGACGCCCGGGCGCGAGTCATCAACCGCGATTCGGAGGCCGAGATGACATCAGTGAGCCGCACCGGGGCGCCGCGGCTGCCCGACTGGGCGCCGATCGACAAGACGCCCGCCGAGCGGGCGGATGCGAACATCTCCGACTACTTGCTCGAGCGCCGGACATTCGACTGGGACGAGGCGCGGTCCGAACTGGCGGGAATACCCGGCGGCGGGGTGAATATCGCTGTGGAGGCGGTCGATCGCCATCTCGGCACGCCGTTGGCGGAGGCGACCGCACTGCGCTGGCTCTCGGCGGAAGGTGCCCGCACCGAACTCACCTATGCCGAGCTGGCCACGCTGAGCAGTCGTTTCGCACGCGCTCTCCAAGGCCTGAAAGTGCGGCGCGGTGAGCGTGTCGCTCTTCTGCTGGGACGGACCCCGGAGTTGTACGTGGCCGCGCTGGGAGCCTGGAAGGCCGGTGCCGTGGTGGTGCCGCTCTTCTCGGCGTTCGGTCCCGCACCCGTACGTCAGCGGCTCGAGATGGCCGATGCCACCACTCTCGTCACCACTATCTCGCTGTATCAGCGACGGGTCGCGCCCGTTCGCGAGGGCCTGCCGCGGTTGCGGAATATCGTGCTCACCGACGAACTTCTCGAGGAGGAGCCGATCGCCGGGGCCGTCAGCATGCCGGTCGCCGTCGCCGCCGCCGAGGACCATTTCCCGGTCGTACGCACCGCTCCCGACGACCCCGCGCTATTGCATTTCACCAGTGGCACGACCGGGAAGCCGAAAGGTGCCATCCACGCGCACGAAGCCGTCCTCGCCCACCGCATCACCGCGCGCAGCGCCCTGGACCTGCGGCCGCGCGATATCTACTGGTGCACCGCCGACCCCGGCTGGGTGACCGGGATGTCGTACGGGGTGATCGCGCCTCTGACTCTCGGCGCGACGATCGTCAGCGACGAGGCCGACTTCGACACCGAACGCTGGTACCGCATCCTCACCGCGGAGCGGGTCTCGGTCTGGTACACCGCGCCCACCGCGCTACGCATGCTCATGCGCCGCGGTGACCGGCTGCCCGCGGGCACCGATCTGTCGGCGCTGCGTTTCGTGGCCGCCGTCGGCGAACCGCTGAACCCGGAGGTCGTGGAGTGGGGCAGGCGTGCCCTCGGCCGGACGATCCACGACAACTGGTGGCAGACCGAAACCGGGGCGATCATGATCGCGAATCTGGCCGCCGAACAGGTGCGGCCGGGTTCGATGGGGCGGCCCCTGCCGGGTATCGACGCCACGATTCTGCGGCGGGGCCCCGACGGCCGCGCCGCGATCGCCGGCGGCACCGTCGACGAGGCCGACGACGGCGAGGTCGGTGAACTGGCGTTGCGGACCGGCTGGCCGTCGATGTTCCGTGGCTACCTGGGTGAACCGGGCAGGTACGCGCGGGTGTTCGCCGGGGACCGGTATCTGTCCGGTGACCTGGCCCGGCGCGACGCGGACGGCTACTACTGGTTCGTGGGCCGCGCCGAC
>NZ_JBSFRU010000533.1:0-2383 GCF_053589395.1 Nocardia sp. NPDC003345 | reverse complement strand
CGTCGTCGCCGGGATCGCGGGCTGCCGCGTAGAGATGCTCGAACACCAGGGTGTCGGAGTGCCGGCGGCGGGCGCCGGGTGGGTCGTAGTCGTCGAGCACGGCGTCGACATGCGCGGTGAAGCCGTGCAACGGCATCCGGCCGGGGGCCGCGTCCTGGTCGATATCGGCCGTGTATGCCGCCGCGTGCCGGGCGATCCGGGTGGACACCGAAGCCACGAACGGCGAAATCTCGCCCATGGCAAGAGTTTAGCGATCAGGGATGCAGTGGGAAGTTGTAGACGTCACGCGGTTCCCCGTGGCCGAAATAGCGTTCGTCGTGGGCGACGAAATCGAAACCGGCCTGTTTGAACAGTTTGCTCGCCGCGTGATTGTCGGGGCGAACGGTCAGGTACACCCGGTCCATGCCGCGCTCACGGCATACCGCCAAGGTGTGGTCCAGCAGGGCACGGCCGTATCCGGCGCCCTGATACTTCTTGGCGAGCGCGAAGGTGAACAACAGGGCCCGGCCGGATTTCTCCAAGGTGAGCGCGTATCCGATCACCGCACCACCGGATTCGGCGACCAGCCATTCCTCACCGTGCAGTTCGAAGAGCTGTCGCAGCATGAGATACAGGTACGGCTCGGCGAACACCTCGGCCTCGATGGCCGCGATGGCCTCCAGATCGTCAAAGCGGGCCTGCCGGTATTCCGGCTGCGCCACCTTCGCGATTTCCATGTGCTCCCTCGTGCCAGGGCATAAGCCGTCCGATTCCAGCCTAGAACGTCAACTCGCCGACCGCGCCAGTGTAGAGCCCGCGCAATCGTTCCGTGATCCGGCCGGGCGCGTGTTCTCGGCATACCCGATCGATTCCATCCGACACGGCCGATCCGGAATCGGCAGCGACGATACTTCGCGCCTTGACCTCAACAATAGTTAAGGAACCAAGCTGGTGGTACGGGCCGACCGGCCCGGCATCAGCATCTGGAGGCTTCCGTGAACAGCACCCCCGAATCCGGCACTCAGGCCGCGCCGCTGCGTGCGGCCGTCATCATCGGCAGCAGCCGGGACGGCCGTTTCGCCCCGGCGGTCGGCGACTGGTTCCTGGCGCGCGCCGCCGCCGAACCGGCTCTGCGCACCAGCTCGATCGATCTGGCCACCACGGAGCTGCCGCATACCTTCGGCGCGCCCGCGCCGGCCGTCGAGGACTCCCGGTCGATACTGGCCGAAGCCGACGCCTTCGTGGTGGTCACGCCCGAGTACAACCACAGTTTCCCCGGTACGCTGAAGAACTTCATCGACCTGCACCACCGCGAATGGCAGGCCAAACCCGTCGGTTTCGTGAGCTACGGCGGGGTTTCGGGTGGCCTGCGGGCGACCGAACACCTGCGCACGGTCTTCGCCGAACTGCACGCGGTCACCGTGCGCGATACCGTCAGTTTCCACAATCCGTGGCAGCGCCGCGACGACACCGGTGCGCTGATCGGCGACCCCGCCGCCGATATCGCGGCCAAAACCCTGCTGCACCAGCTCGTCTGGTGGGGCGAGGCGTTGCGCACCGCCCGCGCGGCCCGCCCCTACACGGGCTGACGCCGCCGGGGTACGAACGGCAGCCGGACCGGGCAATACGATGCACCGGTGACCGAATACGACCATCTCGACACCTCGACCCTGCCCGACCGCCAGCGGCGGATACTCGCCGCCATCGGTGATTTCGTCGTCCGGCACGGGTACCCGCCGAGCACACGGCGGATCGGCGAGGCGGTGGGGCTGCGGTCGACCTCCTCGGTCGCGCGGCATCTGAAGAGCCTGGAGGACAAGGGTTTCCTGCGGCGCGGTGCCGGGGTGTCGCGGCCGATGGATGTGCGGTTGTTCCTGAACACCGGCTCCGAGCCGGCCGGCGACGGCGACGCGGTGGCCGTGCCGGTGGTCGGCGATATCGCCGCGGGCACGCCGATCGCGGCCGAAGAACATATCGACGACGTCCTGTCGCTGCCGCGCGAACTCGTCGGCCGGGGCACGGTGTTCGGGCTGCGTGTCCGCGGCGACTCGATGGTGGACGCCGCGATCTGCGACGGCGATATCGTCGTGGTCCGGCAGCAACCGGACGCGCAGTCCGGTGAGATCGTCGCCGCCATGCTGGACGGCGAGGCCACGGTGAAGGTCTACCGGCGGCGCGGCGGGCATATCTATCTCGAGCCGCGCAATCCCGCCTACGAGGTCATCGACGGCGATCACGCCGTGGTCCTGGGCAAGGTGGTTTCGGTGATGCGCCGCATGTGACCGCGATGCCCGCTCGGTGAGAACCGGGCGGCCCCCGCAGCCGCCGGTGCGGCATGATCGAGGTCATGAGCACCTCAGCAGGACCGCCGGTCCCGGAAACGATCGAGGAATTCCGGATGCTG
>NZ_JBSFRU010000532.1:0-2425 GCF_053589395.1 Nocardia sp. NPDC003345 | reverse complement strand
AGCTGGTCGGCTACCTGGTACCGGCGGCGGGGACGCCGCTGGATATCGAGGATGTGCGCGAGGACCTCTCCGTACGCCTGCCCTCGTATATGGTGCCCGCCGCGTTCGTGGTGCTCGACGAACTGCCACTCAATGCCAGCGGCAAACTCGACCGGCGCGCGCTGCCGGCCCCCGTGTTCGAGGTCCGCGCCTTCCGGGCACCCTCGACCCCGGTCGAGGAAATCGTGGCGAACGTGTTCGCCGAGGTCCTCGGGGCCGAGCGGGTCGGCGCGGACGACGATTTCTTCGCCCTCGGTGGTAACTCGCTGAGCGCCACCCGGGTGGCGGCACGATTGTCGGCGGCGCTGGACACCGATCTCGCCGTGCGGGAACTGTTCGAGGCCTCGACGGTGGCCGCGCTGGCGGCCCGCGCCGAAACCCATGCGGGTGCCGGTGCCCGGATACCGCTGACGCCACGGCCGCGCCCGACCCGCACCCTGCCCTCGGGTGAGGTCGTCGAAGCCGTACCGCTGTCGCTGGCGCAGCAGCGGATGTGGTTCCTGAACCGGTTCGATCCGGAATCGGCGGCGGACAATCTGCCGATCGCGGTGCGGTTGTCGGGTCTGCTGGACCGGCAGGCCATGCAGATCGCCATCGCCGATGTGCTGGCGCGGCACGAATCGCTGCGCACGTACTACCCCGAGGTGGACGGGACCCCGTACCAGCAGGTGGTACCGACCGCCGCGGTGATCCCGGACCTGACGCCGGTGGACGTCTCGGAGGCCGAGCTGTTCGCGCGGGTGGCCGAATTCGTCTCGGCCGGGTTCGATCTCACCGCCCGGGTGCCGTTCCGGGTCCGGCTGTTCGAGGTGGACCCGACCGAACATGTGCTCGTGGTCGTGGTGCACCACACCTCGTCGGACGGTTTCTCCATGGGACCGCTGGCGCGCGATGTGATCACCGCCTACAGCGCGCGGATGGACGGCGGCGAGCCGGGCTGGCGCCCGCTCGAGGTGCAATACGCCGACTACACGCTCTGGCAGCGGCAGGTACTGGGTGCGGAAGACGACCCCGATTCGGTGATCGCCTCCCAGATCGCGCACTGGTCCAGGGAACTGGCCGGTATCCCGGAGCAGCTGGACCTGCCGGCGGACCGGCCGCGGCCCGCGATCGCCTCCGGGCAGGGCGCCACCTACACCTTCGAGATCGGCGACGCGGTGCACGCCGAGCTGATGGCGCTGGCCCGCGACCGCGGAGTCACGTTCTTCATGGTCGTGCACACGGCGTTCGCGGTGCTGCTGTCCCGGTTGTCGGGCGAGCGCGATATCGTCGTCGGCACCCCGGTCGCCGGTCGCGGTGAGCGCGCCCTCGACGATGTGATCGGCATGTTCGTCAACACCCTCGCGTTGCGGACGGAAATCGATCCGGGCGCCGCCTTCGCCGAACTGCTGGCGGCGGTGCGCGGTACCGACGTGGCCGCCTTCGGGAACGCGGATCTGCCGTTCGAGCGGCTGGTCGAGGTGCTGAACCCGGCGCGGTCCCAGGGCCGCCACCCGCTCTTCCAGGTGATGCTCTCGCTGCAGAACAACAACCCGCAGGTCCGTGGTGAACTGCCGGGCCTGGTGATCGAGAGTCTCGAATCACCCATCGAGACAGCGAAATTCGATCTGCAGCTGGAACTCGTCGAACGGTTCGGCCAGACGGACAACGCGGCGCACGGAGTGAGCGCCAAGTTCATCTACGCGACCGATCTGTTCGACCCGGCCACCGTGCGTGGTTTCGCGGACCGGTTCCTGCGCCTGCTCGGTGCGATCGTGGCGGATCCGTCCGGTGCGGTGGGCGATCTGGAACTGCTCGCTCCGGCGGAGCGGATCCGGGTGCTTCAACAGTGGAACGACACCCGGCACCCACTGCCGGGCGGGTTGCTGCTGGACGGTTTCCAGCGGTCGGCGCTCGCGCATCCCGACCGCGTCGCGGTCTCGTTCGAAGGTGACGAGCTGACCTACGCGGAGTTCTCCGCGCGGGTGAACCGGCTCGCCCGGCTGCTGATCGAACAGGGTGTGGGTCCGGAGTCACTGGTCGGGCTGCTGATGTCCCGGTCGATCGACCTGGTGGCCGGGATGTACGCGGTGCTGGCCGCGGGCGGCGCGTACGTGCCGTTGGATCCCGCGCATCCGGCCGAGCGGATCGGCTACATCCTGGAGACCGCAGAACCCGTCTGCCTGTTGACGACAACCGCCGATCGGGCCGCGGCCCCCGAGGTGACCGGGGTGCCGGTGCTCGCGCTGGACACGGTGGATGTGTCGGGCTACGAGCCGGCGCCGATCGCCGATGTGGATCGTCTGGGTCCGGTGCGGTCGTCGAATACGGCGTATGTGATTTTCACGTCGGGTTCGACGGGTCGCCCGAAGGGTGTGGCGGTCTCGCATGCGGCGATCGTGAATCA
>NZ_JBSFRU010000531.1:0-2463 GCF_053589395.1 Nocardia sp. NPDC003345 | reverse complement strand
CAGCCGCGAGTCTCGAGCGCTGACAGCAGACGCTTCGGGGGCCGAACCCCGCGCGCGCCAGCGCGCAGAATTACAGATTCTGGACCACCCAGTCGATGCTGCGGGTCAGCTGCGAGACGTCCTCGGGGTCGATGGCGGGAAACATACCCACGCGCAGTTGGTTGCGTCCCAGCTTGCGGTACGGCTCGGTATCGACGATGCCGTTGGCCCGCAGCGTCTTGGCCACCGCGGCGGCGTCGACCGAGTCGGCGAAGTCGATGGTGCCGACCACCTGCGAGCGATGCGCGGGGTCGGCGACGAACGGAGTGGCGAACTCGCTGGCCTCGGCCCAGGCGTACAGCCGCGACGAGGAATCCAGCGTCCGCTTCACCGCCCAGTCCAGACCGCCGTTGCGGTTGAGCCAGTCGATCTGATCGGCGAACAGCAGCAGGGTCGCCAGCGCCGGGGTGTTGTAGGTCTGATCCTTGAGGCTGTTCTCCACCGCGATGGGCAGCGACAGGAAGTCCGGGGTCCAGCGGCCGGAACCCTTGATCTCCTCGACGCGGGCCAGCGCGGCCGGGCTCATCAGCGCGATCCACAGTCCGCCGTCGGCCGCGAAGCATTTCTGCGGGGCGAAGTAGTAGACGTCGGCATCGGTGATGTTCACCGGCAGCCCGCCCGCGCCGGAGGTGGCGTCGATGGCGATGAGCGCGTCACCGGAGCCCGCGGGCCGCTGCACCGGCACCGAGACGCCGGTGGAGGTCTCGTTGTGCGCCCAGCCGATCAGGTCGGCGGCGGGGTCGGCGACCGGCTCCGGCGCGCTGCCCGGATCGGCCGACACCACGATCGGATCGCCGAGGAAGGGGTTCTTCTTGGTGACACTGGCGAATTTCGAGCTGAACTCGCCGTAGGTCAGATGCAGGGAGCGCTCGCGGACCAGGCCGAACGCGGCGGCGTCCCAGAAGGCGGTGGTGCCGCCGTTGCCGAGGATCACCTCGTAGCCCTCGGGCAGGGAGAACAGCTCGCGCAACCCGGACCGGACCCGGGCCACGACATCCTTGACCGGTTTCTGCCGGTGGCTGGTGCCGAATACCGAGGCACCCACCTCCACCAGGGACTGCAGCTGCTCCGGGCGAACCTTGGACGGGCCGCAACCGAAACGACCGTCGGCGGGCTTGAGGTCATCGGGGATGGTCGGGAACGCACTGGTCATGGCGAACAGCGTAGCCGCGCGGCTGCTGTGCCCCGTAACACACTCCGGCTAACGTGACTCGGTATGAGCATGCGGTCGTCCAGGGGCGCTGCCGGAGGTGGGTTCGCGGAAAACGGCGCGGGTGGTGCGGGTGAAGGCCCCGCCCTACCCGCCCCTTCCCGGCGGATCCGCGACCTGCTGCCGCGGCGCTTCCGGCGGCGCGGGGAGGCACCGACGGGCGCCGACCGCCGCGATCTGCTCGCCTACGGCACCCCCGGCTCGGCGACGGTGCTCGCGGCGCGAACCCGCAGGCGCGAACCCGGCTACACCTTCCGCGTACGCGTCCGGGTTCCGGGGACGGCCCCCTACGAGGCGCAGGTGCGCCAGCGGGTATCGGGTGCCGAACTGGACCGGATGCGCCCCGGAGACCTGGTGTGCTGCCGGGTCGACCCCCGCGACCGCGACCGCATGGTGCTGTATCTACCCGGTGACGCCGACCCCGGCCGGGCCGGGCTGGCCAAGATTCTGGCCGAGGGGCGGCGGGCCACCGGCACGGTCCTGGCCGTCACCCCGGTAGCGGCCGACTATTGCGGATGCGACGACCCGGTGCTGCGGCTGGACCTGGAGCTACGCACCTGGGACGAGCCCGGCGCCTGGCGGGTCCGGGTGGTGCAGTCGGTACCGCTGGCCGCGATCGGCCTGCTGGACCTGGGGGCCCGGCTGGAGGTCGCGTTCTTCGCGGTGGACTCGGGGGAATCGGTGGCGATCGACTGGGAGGCCGAACCCGGCGAGCCCGAGTAGTCGTGCGGGAGTTCCGGGCAGAAGGAGACCGTCACCGGCCGGCGGTGACGGTCTCCGGTGCCGTGACGGTTATACCGACACCGCACTCCAGCCGGCGACCTCTTGCGGGGTGCGGGGGCCGGGGCCGGTGTAGATGGCGGCGGGGCGGACCAGCTTGCCCAGTTTCTTCTGTTCCATGATGTGCGCGCACCAGCCCGCGGTCCGGCCGCAGGTGAACATGGCGGGCATCATATGGGCCGGAACCTCGGCGAAGTCCAGGATCACCGCGGCCCAGAACTCCACATTGGTCTCGATGGCGCGGTCGGGCCGGCGTTCGCGGAGCTCGGCCAGGGCCGCCTGTTCCAGGGCGGCGGCCACCTCGTAGCGCGGGGCGGCCAGGCGGCGGGCGGTATCGCGCAGCACCCGGGCCCGCGGGTCCTCGGCCCGGTAGACCCGGTGGCCGAAGCCCATCAGCTTCTCCTTGCGATCCAGGATGCCCTTGACCAGCGCCC
>NZ_JBSFRU010000530.1:0-2466 GCF_053589395.1 Nocardia sp. NPDC003345 | reverse complement strand
CGACCGGTCGGCGCGCGAGGCGGTCGCCCGGCGGCACGGAGTCGGCGCCGACCGCGTGCTCACCCTCGCCGGCGGTGCGGAGGGATTCGCGCTGCTGCCGCGGCTGCGGCCGCGGCTGGCCGCGGTGGTGCATCCCTCGTTCACCGAACCCGAACTGGCCCTGCGCGAGGCGGACGTGGCGGTGACCCGGGTGGTGCTGGAACCGCCCTACACGCTGGACCCGGAGTCGGTTCCGGCGGCGGCGGATCTGGTGGTGATCGGCAACCCCACCAACCCGACCTCGGTCCTGCACCCCGCCGCCACGCTGCGCGCCCTGCGCCGGCCGGGCCGGATCGTGGTGGTGGACGAGGCCTTCATGGACGCCGTGCCCGGGGAACCGGAATCGCTGGCCGCCGAGGCCGATGCCGGGCTGCTGGTGCTGCGCAGTCTCACCAAGACGTGGGCGCTGGCGGGGCTGCGCTGCGGCTATCTGCTGGGGGCGCCGGAGGTGCTGCGCCGGCTGGCACGAGGCCGGGCGCACTGGCCGCTGGGCACCCTCCAGTTGACGGCCGTCGGCGCCACCGCCGAACCCGCGGCGGTGGCGCAGGCGCAGGGCCGGGCGGTGGAGCTCGGGCGTGAGCGCGAAGCGATGGCCGCACGGCTGACCGCGCTCGGCTTCGAGGTCGCCGGACCCGCGGCCGGGCCGTTCCTGCTGCTGCGTGTCCGGGAGGGGGAGATTCTGCGCAAACACTTGCGTGCACGGGGGATCGCGGTCCGGCGCTGCGATACCTTTCCGGGGCTGGGCCCGGATCATCTGCGGGTGGCGGTGCGACCGGACGCCGAGGTGGACCGGCTGGTGGAGGTTGTGCGCGAGACCGGTGCGCGGCACCGGGTCACCGACGGGACATGATTGTCGCCGACCCTCTCCGACGAAAGGTGTGCCGTGGCGAAACTGGTCGACCTCATCGAGACGCTGGATACCGCCTATCCGCCGGGACTGGCCGAACCGTGGGATTCGGTGGGCCTGGTGTGCGGGGATCCGCGCGAGGAGGTGCGGCGCGTGCTGTTCACCGTCGATGTCACCGAGGCCGTGGTCGAACAGGCCGTGAACTGGGGTGCGCAGGCGCTGGTGGCCCACCATCCGCTCCTGCTGCGCGGGGTCGACAGCGTCGCGGCCGATCGGCCCAAGGGTGCGCTGGTGCACCGGCTCATCCGCGCGGGCTGCGCCCTGTTCACCGCGCACACCAACGCCGATTCGGCCGACCCCGGCGTCTCGGACGCGCTGGCCGAGACACTCGGGCTGACCGTCACCGGCCCCCTGGACCCGAAACCGGCCGCTGCCGTGGACAAGTGGACGGTGCAGGTCCCCCGGGACCGGTCCGACGAAGTGCTGGCAGCGCTGTTCGACGCGGGGGCCGGCGGTGCGGGCGATTACCGCGAGGCCGCCTGGCGGGTCACCGGAACCGGGCAGTTCCGGCCCGTGGCCGGGGCGGAACCGGCCATCGGCGCGGTCGGTGAGCTGACCAGGGTGAGCGAGGACCGGATCGAATTGGTCGCCGCGCCCGTGCACCGGGCGCGCGTCCTGGCCGCGCTGCGGGCGGCCCACCCGTACGAAGAACCGGCCTACCACGTCACCGAGCGCGCTCCGGTGCCCGGCGCGCTCGGGCTGGGCCGGGTCGGCGCGCTCGCCGAACCGCTGACCCTGCGCGAATTCACCGCCCGCGCCGCCGCGGTACTCCCGGAAACGACCTGGGGAGTGCGGGCCGCCGGAGATCCCGACCGGATCCTGCGCACCGTGGCGGTCTGTGGCGGCGCGGGGGATTCGTTCCTGGAAGCCGCCGCCCGCCACGGGGTCGACGCCTATCTCACCTCCGACCTGCGCCATCATCCCGCCGACGAACACCTGCGCCGCACCGGCCCGGCGCTGATCGACGCCGCGCACTGGGCCACCGAGTTCCCCTGGTGCGCCCAGGCCGCCGGGGTTGTTCGCGCGGGTTTCCCCGAGTTGGAGACCCGGGTGTCGACGATCCGCACCGACCCGTGGACCGTCGGCTGCGCCCACTGACCGACCTCCCGATCGGCCCGCCGAACTGATCGCGGCGGTAGGCGGACGGGCCGGGGTGGGCACTGGTCGGCGACCCGTGACCGGCCGGCCCCGGTGACCGATCCGCGGCCCAGACCTGCCCGCCGAGCGAATCGGAGCGCCAGGGAGCGGCGGGGCGCGGTGGCCGGAGTACGGTGGACTCTCTATCCGTCCACAGCGTGCAGGGAGTTCGTTCGCGTTGAATGTCGAACCATCGATTCAGGCCCGACTGCTGCGTCTCGCCGAGGTCGACACCGAGTTGACCAGGATCGCCCATCGGCGCCGCCTATTACCCGAACAGCAGGAGGTCGACCGGGTCGAGACGGAACGCAACGCCCAGAAGGACGCCGCCGTGGCCGTGGAGATCGTGCTCGACGATCTGGATCGCGATATCCGCAAACTGG
>NZ_JBSFRU010000529.1:0-2467 GCF_053589395.1 Nocardia sp. NPDC003345 | reverse complement strand
TTCTCGGTTACAGCGCTGTGCCGGATGCCGCGGTGGCCTACTGTGCCTGGCAACGTCGATATGTGGCGGAGGTCCCACGATTCCTCGCGAGCGGCAGGTGGTGGCGGTGGCTGATCGATCCGGGATCCGGTGGCGCCGGGTGTTGTGCGGGCTCGCCGGGGTGCTGCTCACGGCCGGTTGCGTCACCAATGTCGAGGACACGGGCCCGGTCCCACCGAAGATCGCCGTGCAGCCGGTGCCGGCGCTCGCGGAGCGGGTTCCCGCCGAGATCAGGGCGGCCGGTGAGGTGGTGGTGGGGGTGAATGTGCCGTATCAGCCCAACGAGTACCGCGACCGGCACGGCGCGATAGTGGGATTCGACATCGATCTGATGGACGCGGTCACCGCGGTGCTCGGGATCCGGCCCCGCTACACCGAATCGGCGTTCGAGAAGATCATCCCGGCCGTTCAGGCCGGCACCTACGACATCGGCATGTCGTCGATCACCGATTCGGCCGAACGCGAGGAACAGGTGGATTTCGTCACCTATTTCACGGCGGGGGTGCAGTGGGCGCAGCGCACCGGTGACGAGGTGGATCCGGAGAACGCCTGCGGTAAGCGGGTGGCGGTGCAGGCGACGACGGTCGAGCATATCGAGGAGGTACCGGCCAAGAGCGCGGCCTGTGTGGCCGCGGGCCGGGATCCGATCATCATCACCGCCTTCGACGAGCAGAGCGCGGTGACCAACGCGCTGGTGCTCGGGCAGGTCGACGCGATGTCGGCGGATTCCCCGGTCACCGCCTATGCCGTCAAACAGACCGAAGGCAAGATCGAGCCCGCGGGTCCGGTATTCGACGCCGCCCCCTACGGGTGGGCTCTGGCCAAGGGGTCGCCGCTGGCGCCCGTGTTGCGGGACGCCGTCCAATATCTGATGGACGACGGGCGCTACCGGCAGATCACCGAGAACTGGGGTGTGCAGGAGGGTGCGCTGGGCACCTCCGTGATCAACGGCGCGAGGAGCTGACGCCATGACCGCAGATCCGCGCGTGTCCACCGAGAAGGATCCACCCGAGGCCATCAGGGCCGTTCCGCTGCGGCGGCCGGGCCGGTGGATCGCCGCGGTGGTCATCCTGGCGCTGGCCGGGTTGTTCGTTTACGGGGCCGCCACCAATCCCGCCTACCGGTGGGATGTGTACTGGGACTATCTCCGGGATACCCGGATCGCCGCCGGGGCGGTGGTCACTCTGGAACTCACGGTGCTCGCCATGACGATCGCCGTGGTCCTCGGCACGGTGCTCGCGGTGATGCGGTTGTCACCGAATCCGGTGCTGCGTGCCACCGCCTGGGTCTACCTGTGGGTGTTCCGCGGTACGCCCGTCTATGTACAACTGGTGTTCTGGGGGCTGGTGCCCTCGCTCTACCAGCAGGTGGCGTTCGGGGTGCCGTTCGGGCCGCGGTTGCTGGAGATCGACGTGCAGGGGCTGCGGGCGGCTTTCTTCTTCGCGATGATCGGGCTGGCGCTCAACGAGGCCGCGTATATGGCCGAGATCGTGCGAGCGGGCATCAATTCCGTCGGCGAGGGGCAGCGCGAGGCCTCCGTCGCGCTCGGGATGTCCTGGTCGCAGACGATGCGCCGGACGGTGCTGCCGCAGGCGATGCGGGTGATCATTCCGCCGACCGGCAACCAATTGATCAGTATGTTGAAAACGACCTCGCTGGTGACCGCCATACCGCTGAGTACCGACCTGTTCGGCCGCGCCCGCGATATCTACGGTGTGAATTTCCTGCCGATACCGCTGCTCCTGGTCACCGCGACCTGGTATCTCGCGATCACCAGCGTGCTGATGATCGGCCAGTACTACCTGGAGAAATACTATTCGCGCGGAATATCCCGGCAGCTGACGACGAAGCAGTTGCAGGAATTGGCCGACGCGCGGGGTGAGGTGCGGGCGAAATGAGCGATACCGCGGTGCCCATGATCCGGGCGGATCGGGTCTGTAAGAGTTTCGGCGCGCTGAAGGTACTGGAAGGGATTTCGCTCGAGGTGCCGCGCGGGCAGGTGCTGTGCCTGATCGGCCCCTCGGGGTCGGGTAAATCGACCTTTCTGCGGTGTATCAACCACCTGGAACAGGTGGACGCGGGGCGGCTCTATGTCGACGGCGAACTGGTCGGCTACCGGGAACGCAAGGGCCGCCTCTACGAATTGCATCCGCGCGAGGCCGCCCGTCAGCGGCGCGATATCGGCATGGTCTTCCAGCATTTCAATCTGTTTCCGCATCGCACCGTCCTGGGCAATATCGTCGAGGCGCCGACGCAGGTGAAGAGACAGTCCAGGCGCGAGGCCCGGCAGCGGGCCGGAGAACTGCTCGAACGGGTGGGTCTGGCGGAGAAGGCGAACGCGTACCCGGCGCAACTGTCGGGCGGTCAGCAGCAGCGGGTCGCGATCGCCCGGGCCCTGGCCATGGACCCGAAACTGATGCTGTTCGAC
>NZ_JBSFRU010000528.1:0-2494 GCF_053589395.1 Nocardia sp. NPDC003345 | reverse complement strand
CCGCCGCCGCTGTGGTCCTTGCCCATGGCGTTGGCCAGGGTGTTGGCCAGGCCCGGTTCCACGACCTGCTCGCAGGCCTGTTCGGTGAGCGGCACGGGTTTGCCGTAGCGGTCGATCACCTCGGCGATGGGCGAGGGCGGGCACCAGACACCGCCGGAGGCGATCGTCGCGGCCACATTGGACAGTTCCAGCGGGTTCACCGCGACCGGACCCAGGGTGAACGAACCCAGATTCTGGCCCTTGATCATATCGGCGAGGCTCTGGTTGTCGTCGTGTCCGGAAGTGCCGGCCTCGGTATAGGACCGCAGGCCCAGCCGCACCGCCATATCGACGGTCGGGGTCACGCCGACGGCCTGGATGAGTTTCACGAACGCGGTGTTCGGCGAGGTGGCCAGCGCCTCGGTGACCGACATCGGCGACCGGTAGTTACCGGCGTTCTCGACGCAGTAGGTGGCGGGCGGGCACCCGGGGGCGCCGCCGTTGCCCATCCCGCGGGCGTCGAATCGGCCCGGAACGTCGAGCTGGGCGTTGATGCCCATCCCCTTTTCCATGGCAGCGGCCGTTGTGAACAGCTTGAACACCGAACCGGCGCCGTCGCCGACCATCGAATACGGCTGGGCGAGCAGGGTTTCGTGTTGGTCGCGGTTCAGGCCGTAGGTGCGGCTGCTCGCCATCGCGAGCAGGGGGTGTTTGTCCTTGCCCGGGCCGATCAGCGACATCACCTCGGCGATATTCGGCAGATGCGGGTCGGCGTTCGCGTTGACCGAACGTTTCACCGAGTCCTGGACGGCGGGGTCCAGGGTGGTGCGGATGAGGTATCCGCCCTTCTCGATCTGCTCTTTGCTCAGGCCCGCGTTGGCCAGATACGACAGCGCGTAATCGCAGAAGAAGCCGCGGTCGTTGGCGGCGATACACCCCCGGGGCAGCCCCTTGGGTTCGGGGAGCACGCCCAGGGGCTGTGTTTTCGCGGCCCGCAGTTCCTCGGCCCGGCTGGGGATGTTCTGGATCATGGTGTCCAGGACCGTGTTGCGCCGGATGGTGACACCCTCGGGGTTGGTGTAGGGGTTCAGCTTGGAACTGCTCTGCACCATGCCGGCCAGCATCGCCGACTGGGCGGCGTTCAGGTCCTTGGCGTCGATACCGAAGTAGGTCTGGGCGGCGTCCTGGATACCGTAGGACGAGTTACCGAACGGCACCAGATTCAGATACCGGGTGAGGATCTCGTCCTTGCTGAGTTCCTTGTCCAGGGTGAGCGCCATCCGGATCTCGCGGATCTTGCGGGCCGGGGTGGTCTCGATGGCGGCCCGGCGTTCGGCGTCGGTTTTGGCGACCACGAGCAGATTGAAGTTCTTCACGTACTGCTGGTCGATCGTGGACGCGCCCTGCTGGACCTCACCGCTGCTGGTGTTGGTGAGGAAGGCCCGGATGGTGCCCTGCCAGTCCACGCCGTGGTGATCGGCGAAGCGTTTGTCCTCGATGGAGACGATGGCCAGCTTCATATCGTTGGAGATCCGGTCGCTGGGAACCTCGAACCGGCGCTGTTCGTACAGCCAGGCGATGGGATTCCCGGCGGCGTCCACCATGGTGGAGACGGCGGGCACGGTTCCCTCGACCAGTTCCGCGGAGACGTTGTCGACGGCATCGGCGGCGCGGTTCGAGACGAATCCGAAACCTCCGGCGACCGGGAACAACATTCCCGCAACGAGCACGGAGGCGAGTACACAGCTGCCCGCCAGCTTGATGAGCGCACGTGTGATCGGCACAGCACCAGCGTAGAGGGTGGGCCTGCGGCGCTCGTGAAGTGTGGACACCGGGTGTTGTTCCGTTCGATTCGAGATCTTCGCGCCGGATTCGCGCCATGGTGTCTGACATGCGCATTCGGGCTCCTGGGCGGCGAACGCGGCGGAGTCGGCAGGCACGGACGTACCAAAAAGTCATCATCCGGTCTTGCGCTCGGGGCATACCTTTACCTAGATTGAGAGCTCAGTGTGATAGAGCTAACACTCAATGTGGAATGTGGTGCACTTCGCAGCGGGGTTCGGGTTGCTGCGGGGTGGCACGCGATTCCGGAGCGCCGTGACCCGGTGTTCGGACTGGCAAAGGGGCACACCAAATGCACATGACAACCACCCCCGTCGCTCGATTGAACGTAGAGCAGGCCGAAGCGAGGATCGCCTGGGTGTCCCAGGCCCGATGCAAGGAAGTGGATCCCGATCAACTGTTCGTCCGCGGCGCGGCTCAGCGCAAGGCGGCGACGATCTGCCGGCACTGTCCGGTCCTGATGGAATGCGGGGCGGACGCCCTCGACAACAGGGTCGAGTTCGGAGTGTGGGGTGGTATGACCGAACGCCAACGGCGGGCGCTGCTCAAGCAGCATCCGGACGTGACCTCCTGGGCGGATTTCTTTCACGTCCAGCGGACGCACCAGGTAGCGATGTAAGCCAATTCCCATTGGACGACCCAGGCCGCCGGCCACTCGATGTGCGAGTGGCCG
>NZ_JBSFRU010000527.1:0-2501 GCF_053589395.1 Nocardia sp. NPDC003345 | reverse complement strand
CAGCAGACGCGGGCCGAACCCTTTGTGGGCCTCGCTGGACTCGGCGCCGAGGAGGTGACCCGACCAGGGGATGAGCCGGATACGGAGCGGAACCCGGTGGTGACGCTGGTAGCGGACCCGAGTGTTGTGTCGAGCGGGAGCGCGTTCGCGGGGGTTTTGCGTTGTCGCCGGGTGGCCCGCCGTCACATTGGCACGGCCTGACCGGGCGGCCGTCGCGCACGCGGACGGCCGCCCGGGTGGGAACGGGACCCTCAGGCCTGCGCGGTGAGCAGCGGGGCCAGCGTGCGCAGGGTCGCCAGGTAGTCCTCGCCCAGCGGCTGCAGCGCCAGGTGGTCGGCGCCCGCTTCGATATGGCCGCGTACCCGGGTGGCCACCTGGTCGGCGGAACCGTGCACCGCCAGCGCGTCGAGCAGGGTGTCGCTACCGGGCTTGGCGATATCCTCGTCGGTGTAGCCGAGGCGGCGCAGGTTGGTGGTGTAGTTGCGCAGGCCCAGGTACATGGTCACCACCGAGCGGCCGGTCGCGCGGGCGCTCTCGGGGTCGGTATCGACCACCAGTTTCTGTTCCGGGACCAGCAGCGCGTCACCCAGGATCTCCCGCGCCTGCGCCGTATGCGCCGGGGTGGTCAGATAGGGCAGCGCACCCGCGGTACGGTCGGCCGCCAGCTTCAGCACCTTGGGCCCGAGCGCCGCCAGCATGCGACCCGCCTGCGGGACCTTCGCCTCGTCCAGCTCGTCGAGATATTCGACCAGCGCCTCGTACGGCGACCGATAGGGTTTGTCGGCCTCGGGGTGGCCGCAGCCGATACCGAGCACGAAACGGCCGGGGAATCGCTGTTCGATGCGGTGGTAGGACTCCGCGATCTCCCCGGCGGGCGCGGTCCAGATATTGACGATGCTGGTACCGACCTTGAGCGTGTCGGTGGCCGCCAGCAGGTCCTCCACCACCGGCAGATCCGAGGTCGGGGAGCCGCCGAGCCAGAGCGTCCCGTAGCCGAGCCGCTCGATTTCCGCGGCGGCCTCGGGAGTGAAGAGCTTGTAGTAACGCCATACGCCGTAGCGTCCGAGATCGATGGTCATATCCAGCGCAACCTTGTCGTCGGTGAATTCTGTTCCACCACCGACCCTATCCGCGGCCGCGACGGCCGGCCCCCCGCCTACTCTCCCCCGCAGCAACCTCCGGTCGCGACCGAGCGGGTCTCCCGGGTCTGCGCGTTCCGGGCGGCGAGCTCCGAATCGGCCGGATAGTCCACCGCCACCAGGCTGAGCCCGTGCGCGGGCGCGACCGTCACCGCACTGGACCGCTGCCGTTCGTTCAGCAGCCCCGCGACCCATTCCGGGGTACGCCGCCCCTCTCCGACCGCCAGCGCCGCCCCGACCAGGCTGCGCACCATCGACCAGCAGAACGCGTCCGCGCTGACATAGGCGTCCAACCGGTCCCCGCGACGCTCCCAGTCGTAGCGCTGGAGTTCCCGGATCGTGGTCGCCCCCTCCCGCCGGCGGCAGAACGCCGCGAAATCGTGCAGGCCGAGCAAACTGTGCGACGCCGTCCGCATGGCGTCCAGATCGACCGGCCGGCAACCCACCACACTGCGGGCCGACAGCGGGTCGGCGCCGTGCGGGGCAGTGGTGAGGCGATACACATAATGCCGCCGGATCGCGGAGAATCGCGCGTCGAATTCGCCGGGCACCGGCTGTATCCCGGTGATGCGCACATCCTTGGACAGGAACTTCGCCATCCGGTGGATCAGCTTTCCGGTGTCCACCGCCGCCGCGGAATCGAAATGCGCGACCTGCCCCTCGGCATGCACCCCGGCATCGGTACGGCCCGCGACCGTCAGCTGCACCGGTTCGCGCAGTACCTTTCCCAGCGATTCCTCCAGCACCCCCTGGACGGTCCGCAGACCGGGCTGGCGGGCCCAGCCGGTGAAATCGGTGCCGTCGTAGGAGATATCCAATCGCCACCGCGTCACCGGAGCGGAATCCGCCCCGGCCGCCGCGGCGGAATCCGCCGTAGCCGAGTCGCTTCCGGGTACCGATCCCCGTTCGCTCACCAGATCATCCTCCGAATACGGGACGAGCCCGCCACCCGTAGCGGGCGGCGGGCTCGTCGACGAACCGGGGCGGTGCGTACACCTCCCCGGCAGACGAATTACGCCTTGTCGTCGGCCTTCTCCTCGGCCGCGGCCTCATCGGCCGGAGCCTCGGCGACCTCGGCTTCGGTCTCGGTGTCGGCCTCGGGGGCCTTCTCCTCGACCTTCTTCGACGCGGCCACCCGGCGCGCGCGATCGGCCTCGTTGGTCACGGTCTGCTCCCGGACCAGCTCGATGATCGCCATCGGGGCGTTGTCGCCCTTACGCGGCAGGGTCTTGATGATCCGGGTGTAGCCGCCGCTGCGGCCCTCGAACGACGGGCCGATCTCGGCGAAGAGATCGTGCACGACGTCCTTGTTCCGGATCACCCGGAGCACCTCGCGACGGTCGGCCAGGGTGCCGGCCTTCG
>NZ_JBSFRU010000526.1:0-2520 GCF_053589395.1 Nocardia sp. NPDC003345 | reverse complement strand
ATTTTCGGGACCACCTCACCCTCCGCAAGTGGTTGCCGAATTTCGCCATACAGGATCAAGAGGCGCCGGCGCTGCGCGCCGCCGCCGACGCTGCGACACGCAGCGCGCTCCCTGAACTGCGGTCGCGCGGCGCGTCGGCGCGTCGGCGGCACGCTGCGCCGACACCCACCGATCCGAGATTGCTGAATTTTCGATAACCGAGAAGTGTGGGCGCGACGAGAGCCGTACCCGGCTTACCTCCCGCAGTCGTCCACGAATCCGCCAGGCGCTGTGCCCGGTCGACCGGCTGTGGTCCGGCCCCGTCGAGGTACCAGGCGACGGATGTTGCGGTCGGGTTCGTAGGGCCATTCATGGCCGAGGACCTTGCTGCGCTGCATCGGATGCGGATGCGACGCCACCTGACCGCCGGGGGCTTCGGCCCCAACTTTCCTGGGCCGATAGCCCCGTCCGGGGAACTGCGCTGTGATCGGGGTACTGAACTGCTGCGCGACCTTCGGCCGCGTAGCCCTGCTGCGTGGTGGCCTGCATTGTGTTCCCGCGCCCCTCCACCGTCAAGAGCGCCTACGGCGTCACTACGTGATGGCTATCGCCACCCTTGACCGCGGAGCCTCTACGCGAGAAGGGCAGGCCCTATCGGGGCAGGCGGGTAGCCAGCCCCACCATTGCGCAGACCACCACCCAGCAGGGCCAATCTGCGGGGCGTGGCACACGGCCGCATGTAATCGGCTGTGATTCAATGTGTTTCAAACACGGAAAGGCCAAATGGAGCGATGAAAACCATCCTGAGTGAGTGGTACGGTCCCAGTGAACCGGAACTGGCTGAGTTCTACAGAGTTGGCACGATCGCTCTAGATGCGAACATCCTACTTTCCTTGTACAGAGTCAATGGAACGCAGAGACGCCAAATTATAGCGGCCTTGGAAAAAGTTTCGGATCGACTGTGGATTCCCTATCAAGTCGCGCTTGAGTATCAGAGGAACCGACTGGAGGTCGCTGCCGAGGTAAACTCCGTATTCGATTCCATTGAAGCAATACCCCGCGGGTCACTGCAAAAAATACTGGATGATGCTAGCGCTGCGATACGCGAGCTTGCCAAGAAAACTAGTACCACTATCCGGGACCGCGATATACGTGAACGCGTGTCTAACGAGTTTTTCGAGGCCGATAAAGGGCTTAAGTCCTTCATGGAATCGCGCCAAGCGGACATGGCGGAAGCATTTCAGTCGGTGCGGAAAGACCACACCATTGACTTTGATGATGTCAAGAACGATGACCCCGTTAGATCGGCGCTGGATCGGATCCTAAGTCCCCACAACATCGGCGAGAAACTAGACGAGGAAGTCCTCACCAGTCGTCGTCTTGATGCCCAATCGCGAATCGCAAGTCTCACCCCGCCTGGTTACAAGGATGCGAATAGCAAGAAGGATCCAACAGGCGACTGCCTGATTTGGTTCGAATTGCTTGACCATGCAGAAAAGCAGAAGCGGCCAGTTCTATTTGTCACCGACGATGTCAAGGAAGACTTCTACGTAAAGGCGTATGGAAAAACCATCGGTCCGCGTCCGGAGTTGGTACGAGAGATGCATGAAAGTACGGGCCAAAAATATCATCAGACAACCTTGGATGCGTTCCTCCGTTCGGCGAACCGGTATCTTGATGCAGCGGTAGAGGAGACAACGATCACAACCGTAAAGTCTGCTCGCGAATCATCGGGTTCCTTCGACCAGTTCGCCAACATTTCGAAGAATGAATATGAAATGCTTAGGACGATCTTTTCGCTTCCGGGTAATGTGTTGAACAGGAAGTCGAAATTTGAAATCCCTCTCGGTCTCATCATGAACGCAAAGGAAGAGGCGCGAAAGAATGGTGACGTAAGGTTTCTTAGTAAGTTGAATCGTTACGAGCGGATGACGCTCACGAATTTCAGCCCTGCGGATGAAGAGATGACTCCATCTATAGAATCTATCGACGACGGATATTCGGAGCTGCACATACTCAGGCGACACTATTCGAGAATGCTAAACGACAGCGACTTATTTGTGCCGGTTCGATACGATCTCGCTTTCGAGATCGCGAAGCAATATAAGGTATTGGGTCATTATCACGAAGCCCGCCAGCTCCTTATAGAAAACCTTAACGATCTAATGAAAAATGCGGAGCGCCTTTCTGATGCACTATACCAACAGTACCTGACTGAATTCAGAGACCTCTTGACTAAAGTTCAAAGCTCGATTTTCGAATCGGATACAAATAAAGGCTGAAAAGGGCGCGCTACCTAGCGGCACCGTAGGCCTTGGCGCGACTCGAAGATCCCTTACTTTCCCCGTACAAACCTCCCCATACAAGCCCGAATTTAGGCGTACGCTCAACGGGCCGAGGAGCCGAGATCTGTTGCCAGACAACACGAGCGACAGACCCACACAGACAGTCGCGTACACACGAGCGGATCAGAAGGTTAGGGGTTCGAATCCCTTCGGGCGCACAAAGATCGGCCCGCTACCTGTTGATGCTGGTAGCGGG
>NZ_JBSFRU010000525.1:0-2528 GCF_053589395.1 Nocardia sp. NPDC003345 | reverse complement strand
CCTCGACGAGCTCCCGGACCGGATGATCGATTACTGCCGCGACGCCCTGGGCCATATCGCCGCCTTCCCGTTTGTCCAGCACCACGGTCTCGGTGTACACGGTGTCGCCGTGGAACAGCGGCGCCGGGAACTTCACCTCCTCGAAGCCGAGGTTGGCCACGGTGGTGCCCTGGGTCAGATGCGCCACCGCCTGCCCGATCATGGTGCCCAGGGTGAACAGCGAATTGACCAGCCGCTCGTGGAACGGTTCCTGAGCGTCGCTGAAAGCCTTGTCGATATGCAGGCCCTGGGTGTTCATGGTGAGGGTGCTGAACAGCACGTTGTCGGTCTCGGTTATGGTGCGGCCGGGGCGGTGCTCGTAGAGGACGCCGGTTTCCAGCTCCTCGAACCACAGGCCGGTCTGCACCACTCGTTTCAGATCGCTGATGTCGTGTTCGACGTCCTTGGTGATCTTCTCGCCGCTCACAGGCCGAGCTCCCGTCCGATCAGCATGAGTTGTACCTCCGTGGTGCCCTCGCCGATTTCGAGGATCTTGCTGTCCCGGTAGTGGCGGGCCACCGGGTATTCGTTCATGAATCCGTAGCCGCCGAAGATCTGGGTGGCGTCGCGGGCGTTGTCCATGGCCGCTTCGCTGGCGATCAGTTTGGCGATGGCGGCCTGTTTCTTGAAGGGTTTGCCGGACAGCATGAGCGCGGCGGCGTCGTAGTAGGCGGTGCGGGCGGTATGGGCGCGGGCTTCCATCCGGGCGATCTTGAAGGCGATGGCCTGATTGCTGCCGATCGTCTTGCCGAACGCCTCGCGTTCTCCGGCGTAGCGCACGCATTCGTCCACACAACCCTGGGCGGCGCCGACCGACAGCGCCGCGATGGCGATGCGGCCCTCGTCCAGGATGCGCAGGAAGTTCGCGTAGCCGCGTCCGCGTTCGCCGAGCAGGTTCTCCTGCGGGACCCGGACGTCGGCGAAGGTGAGCGGGTGGGTGTCCGAGGCGTTCCAGCCGACCTTGTTGTAGGCGGGTTCGGCGGTGAACCCGGGGGTGTCGGTGGGCACCAGGATGGTGGAGATCTCCTTCTTCCCACCGGTCTGCCCGGTTACCGCGGTGACGGTGACCAGGGCGGTGATATCGGTTCCGGAGTTGGTGATGAACTGTTTGCTGCCGTTGATCACCCAGCTGTCGCCGTCCTCGACGGCGGTGGTGCGGGTGCCGCCGGCGTCGCTGCCCGCGCCGGGTTCGGTGAGGCCGAAGGCGCCGAGGTTCTGCCCGCTCGCCAGCCGCGGCAGCCATTCCTGTTTCTGTTTCTGGTCGCCGAACCGGTAGATCGGCATGGCGCCGAGCGATACTCCGGCCTCGAGGGTGATGGCGACGCTCTGGTCGATTTTGCCGAGTTCTTCGAGGGCCAGGCAGAGCGCGAAATAGTCGCCGCCCATGCCGCCGTATTCCTCCGGGAACGGCAGCCCGAACAGGCCCATCCGGGCCATTCCCGCCACCACCTCGTACGGGAAACTGTGCTCGGCATCGTGTTTCGCCGCGACGGGCGCGACCACCTGGTTCGCGAAATCACGGACGGTGAGCGCCAGATCGCGGTAGTGGTCCGGCAGTGTGCCGGTGGACAGGAAATCGGTCACCTGGGCCTCATCTCGTTCTCGGGTCGGGTGCGCACGCTCAGGCCGGTGCGGTTTCGGCAGGGGCGGGTTCGCTCTCGGGCGCGGGTTCGGGGTGGACACGAGCGAGGACCTGGTCCAGCCGTACCGATTCGCCCGGCGCCACCAGGATCTCGACCGTCCCCGCCAGCGGCGCGGCCAGCGAATGCTCCATCTTCATCGCCTCGACGACCAGGACGGGCGCCCCCGCGGTGACCTGGGCGCCGGGTTCCGCGCCGATCGCGAGCACGGTTCCCGGCATGGGGCTGCGGATCTCGGCGTCGTGGGCGGCGGCGGTATCGGCGCGCACCGGCTCCTCGGTGAGTTCGCGCAGCAGCGCCACCCCGGATTCGCCGGCCAGCCACAGGTGCGGCCCGGACTCCGCGATCCGGTAGCGGCGCCGCACCCCGTCGAGGGTGAGGTACACCGAGCGAGTGCCGGGAGTATCGGATTCGCCTCCCGCGGTCTCGAATCCGGCGGTGAGCGCAACCGGCTCGGCATCCCCGACCCGCAGTTCGGCCGCGTCCGGGCTACCGGTGAGGTAGACGTGGGCGGTCCGGTCACCACCGGCCAGCCGGATCCGGGTCGGTGCGGCGGAGCCGACCCGCCAGCCGGTCGGGAAGTCCCACGGATCCGCGGGACCGGACGGCCGGCGCCGCAGCCACCGGTACACGGCCGCGGCCGCGAACAACTCGTCGGTCACCGCCGCGGCCCGGAAATCCCCCGCCCGCCGGTCCAGTAGAGCGGTGTCCAACCGACCGGCCGTGACATCCGGATCGGCCAGCAGGAACCGCAGGAAGTCGATATTGGTCGTCACGCCCAGCACCGCGGTATCGGCGAGCGCGCGATCCAGGGCGTTCAGGGCGGCCGCGCGGTCGGGGCCGTGCGCG
>NZ_JBSFRU010000524.1:0-2545 GCF_053589395.1 Nocardia sp. NPDC003345 | reverse complement strand
CCGCGGGCGAAAACGCTCTGGACCGTGCAGACCGCGCTGGGCTGGCTGTTCGTTCTCGCCGTACTGCTGGGCTGGTTCGCCGTCGACGACGGGCGGCGGCCGTGGCAGTTCGCGGCCCTGGCGATCGTGGTTCCGGTCGCGATCGTCGCCACGATCGCGGTGCCGCGGTGGCGGTACCGGGTGCACCGCTGGGAGGTCACCGAGGAGGCGGTGTACAGCCGGGTCGGCTGGCTGACCCAGGAGAGCCGGGTCGCGCCGATCTCGCGGGTGCAGACCGTGGATACCGAACGCGGGCCGCTGGAGCGGATGTTCGGCCTCTCCACCGTCACGGTGACCACGGCGTCCTCGGCGGGCGCGGTCCGGATCGAACTACTGGACCGGCCGGTGGCCGACAGTACGGTGGCCCGCCTGACCGAGGTCGCCGCGCGGCACCGGGGAGACGCCACATGACCGGGCCCGCACCTTCCGGGTCCGCCTCCGCACCGGAACCCGCCCCGCCGGACCCGGACGCCTCCGAGCCCTGGCTACGCCTGGATCGCCGCATGCTGCTGGTGCATCCGATCCAGGAGATCGTGAAATTCCTGCCCGCGGTGATCGGCGCCGCGATTCTCGGAGTCAGCTCCGGCAATCCGTACTACGCGCTACTGGGCCTGGTGCTGGTGATCCCCTACGGCCTCGCCATCTGGTTCACCACGACCTACCGGATCGGCCCGACTCACGTGGAATTGCGCACGGGGGTGCTGCGCCGGAAACGGCTGTCGGTGCCGCGCGCCCGGATCCGGTCGGTCGATATCGAGGCCGATCCGCTGCACCGGGTCCTGGGATTGGCCGCCGTGGTCATCGGCACCGGGCAGGAAGCCGGATCCGAGGACAAGTTCACCCTGGACGCGCTGGCCGCCGACCAGGTACGGCCACTGCGTACCCAGCTGCTGGCGCATACCCGCGAACCCCATCATGCCGCCGGGGAACCCGGTCCGGCCGCATCCGCTGTCTCGACGGCGAAGCCCGCGGAAACCCCGGAGCCGCGGGACGGCCGGGAGATCGGGCACTGGCAGCCCGGCTGGGTCCGTTACGCGCCCCTGTCGCTCACCGGCTTCGCGTTGGCGGCCTCGGCGCTCGGCCTGGCCGCGCAATTCGGCTACGGCGCGGCCGAGGTCGAGATCACCCGGGAAACCGTGAGCAGTTTCCGGGATTTCGGCGTCGTGGCACTGTTGATCGCCGCGGTCCTCGCGCTGGCCGCGCTGGTGGTCGTGGTCAGCGCTGCCGCCTGCGCCCACTATCTGATCACCTACTACGGCCTGCGGGTCGTCGACTACGGCGGCACCCTGCAGATACGCCGGGGTCTGTTCACCCTGCGCCAGATCACCCTGGACACCGCGCGTCTGCGCGGTGCGACCATCCGCGAGCCCCTGCTGCTGCGCGCCGCCCGCGCCGCGCAGCTGGAAGCGATCATGACCGGCGAGAACCCTCGGCAGAAGATCCTGCCGCAGGCCCCGCGTGCAGCCGTGGAAGCAACCCTGGCCCATCTGCTGAGCCCGCACCGGCACGACCGGCCGCCCGAATCCGGCGACCGCCTCGCCCACCTGAGCGCGCTGGCCGAGATACCGCTCATCGCACACGGTCCGGCGGCGCGGCGGCGCCGCCATATCCGGGCCGGCTGGCCCGCCCCGACCATCGCGGCCGACCTGCTGCTCGCGGCCGCGGCCGGATGGGAACTCTCGGGATGGTGGTGGTTGCTTCCGGTATGCCTGGCGCCGGTATGCGCGCTACTGGCCGAGGACCGTTACCGCGGCCTCGGCCATGCGATTCTGCCCGCGACCGCCGGATCACCGACCTGGTTGGTTGTGCGTTCCGGCTCCCTGGACCGGTCCCGGTCCTGCCTGGAGGCACCCGGTGTGATCGGCTGGTCCGTGCGACAGACCTTCTGGCAGCGCCGTTCCGGTCTGGTGACCCTGGGCGCCGTGACCGCAGCGGGCAAGAAGGTGTACGTCCTGGAGGACTTGCCCCTCGACCGCGCCGGGCCGGTACTGGAGGCCGTCACGCCGGGTATACGCGGGCCCCGGCACAGCCCCGAGCCCGCCGCGTCCTGATCAGGTCTGGCTGTGGCGGGTGGGTGCCACCCGCAGCTCCGGTTCGTCGGGTACCACCCGCAGGTCGGGACGCTGGTCCGGACTGGAATGGTCGCCCCGCCACGACAGCAGCGACCAGCGTGACAGCCCCGACAACGCCGAGCCGAGGCTGGCGAAGGATCCGCTGGAGATCAGCGACCCGAAGGATCCGATCGATCCGATCGACAGAATCGAACCGACGCTGCCGATGGACAGGATCGAATACGCCGACCCGATCGACAGAATCGATCCCTCGGACCGGATAGACAGAATCGACCGCGACGAAGCACGGCTCCTACAGGACCGATTCGAAGTATCGACACCCACCATGGCCCCGGTCTACCACAGAACCACCCCCCAGTCGCCCCACCCCGCAACCCTTTACCTGATGGCCACACCCCACCCCACTGGCCGCATCCGCCAAGGGTGGGGCCCGC
>NZ_JBSFRU010000523.1:0-2548 GCF_053589395.1 Nocardia sp. NPDC003345 | reverse complement strand
TGGGCCGGGTGGGAGTCGCCAGCAACGTCACCCTGGTCTGCGATCTGGCGGCCGCCGACGGCGCGTTCCGGGTGGTGTACAAGCCGGTGCGCGGCGAGCAGCCCCTGTGGGATTTCCCCGACGGCACCCTGGCGGGCCGGGAGGTGGCCTCGTACCTGGTCAGCCGCATGCTCGGATGGACGGTGATCCCGGAGACTGTGCTGCGCGACGGCCCCTACGGTCTGGGGATGGTACAGCGCTGGATCACCACGCGGGAGCCTCGGGAGGCCGCCGATACCCGGCTGGATCTGGTGGATCTGTGCCCGCCCGGCCTGGTGCCCGACGGCTTCCGCGAGATACTGCGCGCCTATGACGGGGCGGGGGACGAGGTGGCGCTGGTCCATGCCGACGATCCGCGGCTGCGGCGGATGGCGGTGCTCGATGTGCTGCTGAACAACGCCGACCGAAAGGGCGGGCACGCGCTGGAGGCCGTCGACGGCGGGGTGTACGGGGTCGATCACGGGATCTGCCTGCACCAGGAGAACAAGCTGCGCACGGTCCTGTGGGGGTGGGCGGGCGAGCAGATCCCCGGGGATCTGCTCGCCGATATCGCGGCGTTCGCCGAAACCTTGCCCGGAGAGCCGGCCGACCGGCTGGCCGAGCATCTGACCGACGCCGAGATCGACGCGCTGCTGCGCCGCGCCAAACGATTGCTCGACGAGCCGGTGATGCCGTTTCCGGAGACGCCGCGGCCGATCCCGTGGCCGGCGTTCTGAGCCCCGCCCGAGTGGGGTCATCCGACCATTCGTTCTGCTCGAGGGGAACGGTTGCTTCGGCACGACGGTCGTGTCCGTGCAGGTCCAGGCCCCATCCGCGGTCGTGGTGGTACCGCGGCGGGCAGGGCGGACGGTGCGCGGACGGCACCGACCTCTACTCTCGAAGGTATGCAGTCCTGGTCCGATACCCCGATTCCCGCGGTCCCCGGAGCAGGGCCTCCGTTGCGTTTGCACGATACCGCCGACTCGTGTATCCGCCCGGTCACACCGGGCACCACGGCAACCATGTACGTCTGCGGGATCACCCCCTATGACGCGACCCATCTCGGCCACGCCGCCACCTACCTGACGTTCGATCTGGTGAACCGGGTATTGCGTGACGCCGGGCACGACGTGCACTACGTGCAGAACGTCACCGATGTCGACGATCCACTGTTCGAGCGCGCCGCCCGCGACGGCGTGGATTGGCGTGCGCTGGGCAGCGGTGAGATCGAGCTGTTCCGCGAGGATATGTCGGCGCTGCGGGTGCTGCCGCCGCGCGACTATGTGGGCGCGATCGAATCGGTGGACGAAGTCGTCGAACTCGTCGGCAAACTGCTCGCGTCGGGCGCCGCCTACACCGTCGAGGATGCCCGCTACCCCGATATCTATTTCCGCACCGACGCCACCGACCAGTTCGGCTACGAATCCGGCTACGACCGGGCCATGATGGAACGGCTGTTCGCCGAACGCGGCGGCGACCCGGATCGTGCCGGTAAACGCGATCCGCTGGACGCGCTGCTGTGGCGTGCCGAACGTGACGGCGAACCATCGTGGCCGTCACCGTTCGGGCCGGGCCGGCCGGGCTGGCATATCGAATGCGCCGCGATCGCGGTGAACCGGCTGGGCAGCGAGTTCGATATCCAGGGCGGCGGCAGCGATCTCATCTATCCCCATCACGAGTACTCCGCCGCACACGGCGAGGCGCTGGCGTCGGGGCGCCGGTTCGCCCGCCACTACGTGCACACCGGAATGATCGGCCTGGACGGCGAGAAGATGTCGAAGTCCAAGGGCAACCTGGTGCTGGTGTCGAAGCTGCGGGCCGCGGGCGTGGATCCGGCCGCCATCCGGCTCGGGTTGCTCGCCGGTCACTACCGCGCCGACCGGTCCTGGACCGAGGACGTCCTCGCCGCGGCGCAGGCCCGTCTGGAGCTGTGGCGCCGGGCCGCCGCCGCGCCGGCGGCCGTCGCGGCCGCCGATACCGTGGCCCGGCTGCGCACCCATCTGGCCGACGACCTCGATACACCGCGCGCGCTCGCCGCCGTCGACGCGTGGGCGCGCAACACTCTCGACTACGGCGGCGCCGATTCCGGGGCCGGTGCCGAGCTCGCCACCGCGGTCGACGCGCTGCTGGGTGTGCCGCTGCGCTGACACCGGCCGGTCTCGGCGGCGTGGGCGTTCCGGTTCGGGCGCAAGTCCTTTCACCCGCCGGGGTGGCGACGGGCGCGGAGGGTGTCTCTCGCCACTACGGAGAATCCGGCCGCGCCGATGGGGTACTGTTCGATGCTCGAATTCTCCCATTCCGTTCCGCGAAGAGATCGGCGCCGTATGTCTCGTATCGTCAGTAAGGACAACTACTTCGACACCGGCCTGGAGGTCCTGTCCGAGCTGGGGTTCCGCAACCTCAACATCGGTGTGCTGTGCCGCCGCCTGGGCGTGACCAGCGGTTCGTTCTACCATCATTTCGGCAGCTGGCAGTCGTATGTGGGCGCGCTGCTGGAACATTGGGAGAACCGGCAGGTGCTGATCCTGCG
>NZ_JBSFRU010000522.1:0-2560 GCF_053589395.1 Nocardia sp. NPDC003345 | reverse complement strand
TCCAGGCGCAGCTGCCGGTACTCGACCTCGGTGATATCGGTGAGCTCGGTGGACAGACCCGCGATACGCCGCAGTGCGCTGCGCTCGTCGAGCTGGAGTTCACCGGTGGTGGGATCGGCGGACCAGCCGCCGCGGCGCACGGTGGGGCCGGACCGCCGGACGGCGCGCGTCTCGGCGGCCGTCGGGGGATCGCCGGCGCCCTCGAAGAAGTCGGACTCGTGCGAACCGGACTCACGAGCATCGGACTCGCGGGAATCGGACTCGAACGATTCCGTATCGAACGATTCGGCGTCGAACGATTCGGGGGACCGCTCGCCGGTCCCGGAAATGTCAGCTTTTCTCATACACCATCCATGCTGCCACCGATGCGCGGGTCGGCGCATGTGAATTTCCCGGTCGAGCGCTTATCGGGCGGCCCACCACGCCGCGGCGAGGCGGCCGTCGGCCACGAGTTCGGAGGGGCCGCGCAACCAGGCCGCGCCCGCATCCAGCCCCACCCGGACCTGCCCGCCGGGTACCCGCACGGTCACCTCACCGGTTCCGGTGGCGAGCGCGAAACCCTCCGCGACCAGCGCGGCGGCCGCCGCGGCGACGGTGCCGGTCCCGCAGGAACGGGTCTCTCCGACACCGCGTTCGTACACCCGCATATCCACCGCGCCGGCGGCGTCGAGACCGGTGAGGATCTCGATATTCACCCCGCGCGGGAACATATCGGGGTCGAAACCGGGCGGGACGGTCAGATCCAGTTTGCCCAGCGATTCCGCCGTCAGCGTGCTGTCCACACAGGCCAGGTGCGGGTTGCCGACGTCGATGCCGAGGCCGGGGTGGCCCCATCCGGCGAGGGTCGCGGTGGATTCGCCCAGCACCCGCACCGGACCCATATCCACGGTGACCTCTCCGATCACCGCGCCGGCGGTGTGCACGGTGACCGGGCGGCCGCCCGCGCGGCTGCCCACCACGAACCGGTCGTCGGCGGTGAGGCCGCGGGCCCGCAGGTAGTGGGCGAAAACGCGGACCCCGTTACCGCACATCTCGGCGATCGACCCGTCGGCATTGCGGTAGTCCATGAACCAGTCCTCGGCGCCCACGCCTGCGGGCAGTCCGGGCAGCACCCCGGCCTCGACCAGCCGGCCGGCCCGCGCCACCCGGAGCACGCCGTCGGCACCCAGGCCGGCGCGACGGTCGCAGAGCGCGGCGACCCGGGACGCGGTCAGCTCGAGCCGCACCTCGGGGTCGGGCAGCACCACGAAATCGTTCTGGGTGCCGTGGCCCTTGGTGAATTCGACCGCTGTCTCGGTACTGGACACGTCCTCGCTCTTCCGTTCCGGCCGGCCGCTCGGGGCGGCCGGTCTCGTCTCATCTGGCAAACGTCCGGCGCTGCCGGGAAATTTCGTAGAGCGCGACCGCCGCGGCCGAGGGCGCGCCCAGCGAACTGGCGCTACCACCCATCGGGACGGTGACCGTCTCGTCGCAGGCCGCGAGCCACCCGGCACTCATACCGGAGGTCTCGTTGCCGACCACCAGAATCGTGGCATCCCGCAGATCATGATCGAAGATCGCCCGGGCACCGCGTTCGTCGGTGCCGACCACCTGCGTCGGAATCCCGCGGGCGATCTGGCGGTCCCGGAACGCCAGCACCTCGTCCGGCCCGGCCGCCCGCAGTACCGGCACCGCGAACAGCGATCCGGTCGACGCGCGCACGCACCGCGGATCGTACTGATCGGCGCCGTGCCCGGTGACCACCACGGCCGACGCGCCGAAGGCGTCCGCGGACCGGATGAGCGTGCCCAGATTGCCCGGCGAATTGGGCCGGTCGAATACGACCACGACCGGGGTCTCCCCCGGCTCCCCGGCCGCGTAGGCCGTCAGCTCGGCCGGACGGTACTCCGCGACCGCCACCAGTTCGGGCGCGCCACCCGTCTTCTCCCCCAGGTCCGCCATCAACTCCGGCGCCAGCCCGACCGCGGGTACCGCGGCGGTATCGAGGATCTCCCGCGCCCAGGCCGACAGTTCCGGTTCGCCCAGCCGGTACAGCAGCGTCTCCAGCGGCCACCCGTGGGCGAGGGCATGGGTGATCGGGCGGACACCGTGCACCAGGAACCGGCGGTCCCGATGCCGCTTGGTGCGATTGTCCAGATAGGCCGTCCATACCTGGACGGCGGCGTTGCGACTGCGGATCTGCCGGGTCACGACCGGGTGGGCTCCTTCGCTGCGGGACCGGACAGGTGCGGGCCGGAATCGCCGGCGAGCAGGGCCAGCGCGGTCCGCGCCACGTCCGGATCGGCGCCGTCGACCCAGCGCACCCGCCGGTCGCGCCGGAACCAGGATCGCTGCCGCCGTACGTAGCGGCGGGTCCCGACGAATGTCCGCTCCTGTGCTTCCGCCAGACCGTACTCGCCGTCGAGGTACGCCAGCACCTGGGCGTACCCGATGGCCCGCCGCGCGGTCTGTCCGCGTCGCAGCCCCTGCTCGATCAGGGCGTGGACCTCGTCGACCAGTCCGGCGCCGAACATCGCCTCGGTGCGTTCGGCGATCCGCCGGTCCAGTTCGGCGGTTTCCC
>NZ_JBSFRU010000521.1:0-2563 GCF_053589395.1 Nocardia sp. NPDC003345 | reverse complement strand
TGACCAGCTGCGCGCACTCCACCGAGATCTCGGCCAATTCGACGAGCAGGGATTTGGTGCGCAGCACGAACCGCTGCGTCGCGGGGGAGATGTGTTCGCGAGAAGCGGGCAGGTCTTTGATCAGACGGACCCGGAAGGTCTCGGAGAGGAAATATAGCAGATCGCGATCTGCGGCCGCCCGCGGCCAGCCGGCGTCGCCCTTGAACACGGCATCCAGGTCGTAGGCGTGCCGCAGAGTTTTCACATACGACCGGAAACCCGACGCGTGACCCGCGGTGAGCGTACCGGCGGCCAGGATGTGCAGCCGGGTGTCGTCGATATCCTCGCCGCAGGAGTGCAGCGCGTCCGAAAGCATATGCCAGCCACGCGGAGTGGAAAACGGAGCCTCGGATTTGGGCGGCTGCGACCAGAGATGATCGGGGCGCTGGGTCAGATACCGCACCACCCACGGATGGATATCGTTGTGGGCGGCCCATTTCAGCCAGTCGCCGGCATCGGCCCGGAGATGAATATGCACCATCCGGTTGACCAGTGCCGAGGCCATGGGCCGGGCCAGCGCGTTATCCGTGGCGCGGTTACCGGCGCCGATCACCACCGATCCCGCGGGCAGTTCGTAGGAGCCGATCCGGCGGTCGAGGATCAGCGAATAGAACGATTTCTGCACCTCCGGCGCGGCCGCGTTCAACTCGTCCAGGAACAGGCAATACGGCTGTGGCCGGGCGATCGCCTCCGGCGGCGCGAACCGGCTCCGGCCGTCGACGATCTGCGGCACTCCGATCAGATCCTCCGGAGCGAGCTGGGTACCCAGCAGCGTCACGCAATCCAGCCCCAGCGATTCGGCGAAACATCGGACCAATGAGCTCTTTCCGATCCCCGGCGCGCCCCACAGAAAAACCGGCCGGACGACCGCGAGTGACAACAGCAGTTCGGGTAGTTGGTCGGGGGTGACGGTGACGGATGCCTCCACGGCCTTCTTCGACTCGCTTTCACGGCAGACCGGATATTGCCTCCAAAGGCTATGTTTCCGGTCGCGCCCGTCGCCACCGAATATCGGCGGGCTCCGCGGAATCCACAGACGGCCGGTGAACCCGGCACGTCTGTGGAATCTCGTCCACTACCTCATTCGCCGATATCCGCGCCGGTGCGCGGCGGCGCGGCCGATTCGAGCCGGAGGAACTCCTCATCGGTGAGCAGGCGGGAGCGGATGAGGAAACGCACACCCTCCGGCGCCTCCAGGGAGAACCCACTCCCGCGCCCGGGAACGACGTCGACCGTCAGATGCGTGTGTTTCCAGTACTCGTACTGGTCGGCACTCATCCAGAACGGGGTGTCCACATCGACCCGACCCAGCAGCACGTCCTGCCCGCCCACCCGGAATTCACCGCGCGGATAGCACATCGGCGCACTGCCGTCGCAACAGCCACCGGATTGGTGGAACATCACCGGGCCGTGCCGCTCGATCAGGTCGCGCAGCAGGTCGCGTGCGGCGTCGGTGAGTTCCACTCGGGCCGGGTCCGGCATCAGAAGAATCCGAGCTTCTGCGCCGAATAGCTCACCAGCAGGTTCTTGGTCTGCTGGTAGTGGTCGAGCATCTTCGAGTGGTTCTCCCGGCCGATCCCCGACTTCTTGTAGCCGCCGAAAGCCGCGTGGGCGGGGTAGGCGTGATAGCAGTTCGTCCACACACGCCCGGCCTTGATCCCGCGGCCGAGGCGGTAGGCGGTATTGCCGTCGCGGGTCCACACACCGGCACCGAGACCGTAGAGGGTGTCGTTGGCGATCTTGAGGGCCTCCTCGGTGGAATCGAAGGTGGCCACCGACACCACCGGACCGAAGATCTCCTCCTGGAAGATGCGCATATCGTTGCTGCCCTTGAAGATCGTCGGCTCCACGTAGAAGCCGTTCGGGTAGCCGTCGACCGACCGGGAGCCGCCGCCGGTGAGTACCTCGGCGCCCTCTTTCTTGCCGATATCGATGTAGGACATGATCTTCTCGTACTGATCGTTGCTGGCCTGCGCGCCGATCATGGTGGCGTCGTCGAGCGGGTCACCGCTCACGATGGCCCGGGTGCGCTCCACACAGCGCGCCATGAACTCGTCGTAGATCGAGGAATGGATGAGCGCGCGCGACGGGCAGGTGCACACCTCGCCCTGGTTGAGTGCGAACATCACGAAACCCTCGACGGCCTTGTCCAGGAAATCGTCGTCGGCGTCCATGACATCGGGCAGGAAGATATTCGGGCTCTTCCCGCCGAGTTCCAGGGTCACCGGGATGATGTTCTCGCTGGCGTACTGCATGATGAGCCGGCCCGTGGTCGTCTCACCGGTGAACGCCACCTTGGCCACCCGTGGGCTCGAGGCCAGCGGTTTACCGGTCTCCACACCGAACCCGTTCACCACGTTCAGCACCCCCGGCGGCAGCAGGTCGGCGATCAGCTCCACCACTTTCAGGATGGACGCCGGAGTCTGCTCGGCCGGTTTGAGTACCACCGCGTTCCCGGCGGCCAGCGCCGGCGCCAGCTTCCAGGTGGCCATCAGGATGGGGAAGATCCACGGAATAGATCGGA
>NZ_JBSFRU010000520.1:0-2569 GCF_053589395.1 Nocardia sp. NPDC003345 | reverse complement strand
GCGCTCGAGACTTGTGGCTTCGCCACGTGCGCTTCGAGCGCTGACAGCAGACGCGGGCCGAACCCTTTGTGGGTCTCGCTGGACTCGGCGCCGAAGGGGTGGTGTGTCGCGATGCGGATAGGTCGGGTGGCGGGGGGCGGGCGCGGGAAAGGTTGTCGGACCGGTGGTCCGGCGGTCGGGGCCTCGTGGTCCGCTATGAGCTTGCGGGGGTCAGCGGATTTCGGCGCGGTTGTCTCGGACAGTGATGGTGCCGGTTTGGAAGTTCTGCTGGATTCCGCCGGGGACAGCGAACTCGTCGCTGATCGGGAAGCCCAGCCGGCCGTTTTCGTAACCCGCGTCACGCCAGGCGTCCATGATGGGGCCGTTGCGGACGGCCCAGGCGCCGGACAGGGGGCTCCAGTAGATGCTGCCGCCTTCGAACCTTGTGAAGCGGCCCAGGTCCTTGACCGGGAGTTCGGCGGCGGCGGGGAAGCCCAGCCAGCTGTTCTCGAAACCGAGATCGGCGTATTTGCCCAGGATGAGACCCTCCAACCGGTGGGCGCCGGTGGCGGGGCCGAAGTAGAAGGGCCCGCCTTCGAAGGGCTGGACGGCGCCGTCGCGGTGCGGTGTCCCCACTTCCGGGCCGGTCGGATACTTCGCGGGGCCGCCCTCGAAACCCTGGCGGCCCCATTCGTCCAGGATCGCGCCGCGCACCATCTGCGCTCCGGTTTCCGGGGTCCAGTACAGGGCGCCGTGCCGGAACGGCTGGAAGCGGCCGCGTCCGTCCGGCAGCGGCTGCTCCCCGCCGACAGGCAGGCCGAGACCGCCCTGCGGACCCGCGGCGGCCTGGTAACCGCCACCGATCCGGCCGTACACCGGATGAGCGCCGTCGGCGGCGGACCAGAAGACCCGGCCGTTGCGGAAGTCCTGGGCGATTCCGCCCGGTACCTGGTATTCGGCGGTGAGGCAGTCGCCCAGCCAACCGTTCGCGGCGGTCACCCCGGCGATGGCACCGCTCACCGCACACTCCGGCTTCGTCGCCGGCACACCGAGCGCGGCCGCGGCCTGCGACCAGGATTGACGCATCTCGAAATCCCAGTAGGGCCAGGTATGGGTTCCCGCCGCCCGATAGTTCACAGTCGCCGGAATACCGAGTTTCCCGAGTTCGGCCACGAAATTCTCGGAAGTGAGCAACGCCAGGGTCTCCAGACCCATTCCGAACATATTCGTGGTCACACCCGGTATGTCGGTGCCTTCGTCGTGTTTGCCGGATGCGCCCGTACCACTGGATATATAGAGCGATTTATCCTTCAGCCGGTCGGCCAGCAACATCGGATCGTGTTCCTCCCACAGCGGGCTGCCGGGCGGTCCCCACATGGCGCCCGCGTCGAACCCGCCGGCGTCGGCCATGGCGAGCCGAATGGCCTGCGGCATACCCGTGCTGGTGGTGGTGAGAAATCCCGAATACGAGGCCGCGAACTTCGCGAACTCGGGGTTACGCGCGGCCAGGAACATTGCGGCGGTGCCGCCCATGGAAAGTCCGGCGATTCCACGCGTGGCGGTGGCCCGCCACTGGCCCTCGAGCAGCGGCGGGAGTTCTTCGGTGAGGAAGGTCTCCCATTTGTAGTTCCTGCCGTTGTTCGGTTCGATCCAGTCGGAGTAGAAACTCGACTGCCCGCCCACCGGCAACACCACGGTGACGTTCTTGTCGGCGAAGAAATCGACGGCGCCGGCGTCCTTGATCCAGCCGCTCTCGGTTTCGGTGGCCCGCAGCCCGTCGAGCATGTAGAGCACCGGGAACCGGACGGCGGGCTGCGTGTTCCAGTCCCGGGCCAGCAACAGCCGCACCTGGATCGGGGCGCCCATGGAGGGTGAGTTCACCCACACCTCGACATGGCGGTCGGAATGCCAGATGACATTGCGGATGGAGGCGGGCGCCGCGGCGGCGGTGGGCTGCGCGGGCGCGGGCGCCTGGGCGGCCGCGAACGGCAGGATCAGAGCGGTGGCCAGGGCCGCCAGTCGCCGCCGGCCGCGTCTACCGGTGCGGTCGGCCGTCCCCCGGGATCCGCGTGTGTTCCCTGCCACCCACTGTTTGTACCGCTGTCACAGGCGGATTCCCGGTAAGACGCGCGGACAGCGAACACTCGGTCATCGCCGGTACGGCGAAAACGAACGGCGCCACCTGCTTCGATTCGAAGCGGGTGGCGCCGTTCGCGAGCGTGAGGGTTCAGCGGCAACCTCTCGGCATGCCGGTGATCACCAGCCGTTGGTCGAGTCCAGGAACATCTTGCGCGAGGCGAAGAGCTGGCCCTCCCAGTACTTCCACGAGTGGGTGCCCACATTCGGGAAGTCGAAGTGGGCGTTGATGCCCAGCGACTTCAGCCGCGCCTGGAAGGCACGGGTGTTCACCAGCGACAGGGCCTCGAGTGCCATGGCGTTACCGGTGTTGAAGGCGCCGATGGCCGAAGCCGGCTTATCGTACGGGCCCGGCAGGCCGCTGGCCGCCGAGATGTACATGGGCAGACCCTTGAGCTGCGGGGCGAACACGAACGGGTCCATCCGCAGCCACTGCGGGCTCCACGGGGCGGCC
>NZ_JBSFRU010000519.1:0-2570 GCF_053589395.1 Nocardia sp. NPDC003345 | reverse complement strand
AGGTCTCCCGCGAGCGACTGCTCGCCGAAGAGGCCACCCTGGCCGCGGTTTCCGATCTCGGCGCGGCGTCGCGCCCCCTCGTCTCCCCCTCCACGACTCCCAGGGAAAAGGAACTGCTGTGACCATCACCGCGCACGCCACCACCGGCCGCCGCGCCATCGTCGACGAATTCGCGTACCGCATGCGCCACGATGTCCTCGACATGGGCGAGGAACAGGGGCAGGGATATGTCGGGCAGGCCCTCGGCGCCGCCGACATCCTCGCCACTGTCTACGCCCAGCACCTGCGCTACCGGCCCGAGGATCCGGAATGGGCAGAACGCGATCGGTTCCTCCTCTCCACCGGCCACTACGCGATCGGGCTCTACGCCGCGCTCGCCGAAGCCGGCATCGTGCCCCGTGAGGAACTGGCCACCTATGGCTCCGACGACTCCCGGCTGCCCATGTCCGGCATGGCCAGCTACACGCCGGGAATGGAGATCTCGGGCGGCTCGCTCGGCCACGGGCTCACCGTCGCCGTCGGTATGGCCCTCGGTCTGCGTCATCAGAACTCGAATACCCGCGTGTTCAACTTCCTCTCCGACGGCGAACTCGACGAGGGCTCCACCTGGGAAGCAGCGATGAGCGCGCACCATCACCAGCTCGGCAACCTGATCGCGATGGTCGATATCAACGCGCTCCAGGCCGACGGCGCCACCGCTGGAGTGCTGAGCACCGAACCGGTGCAGGACAAATGGCGCGCCTTCGGCTGGCGCACCTACCGGGTCGACGGCAACGACACCTCCGCCCTGCTGGCCGCCTTCGACGACGCCACCGGCCACGCCGCCCCGCACGGCGCACCCGCGATCGTGCTGTGCGACACCAAGGTCGGCAAGGGCGTGCCGCTACTCGAGAACCGGACCAAGGCGCACTTCATGCGCATCGACGAACACGAATGGCAGATCTGCCGCGACCAGCTGACCACCGGATACGAGGACGTGCGATGACCACCACCGCTCCCAAACTGAAAACCTCGGCGATGATCGCCTCGTTCGTCGACCCGGGCCAGCGCACCACGGCCGCGCCGTTCGGGCACGCCCTGGTCGCGGCGGCCCGGGAGAACGACAAGATCGTCGGTCTCTCCGCCGACCTCGCCAAATACACCGATATGCACATCTTCGCCGAGGCGTTCCCCGAGCGCTTCTTCCAGATGGGCATGGCAGAGCAACTATTGTTCGGCGCGGCCGCCGGTATGGCCGAGACCGGGCTGATACCGTTCGCCTCCACCTATTCGGTATTCGCCGCGCGACGGGCCTATGACTTCATATGCCTGGACATCGCGGAGCCGAACCTCAACGTCAATATCGTCGGTGGTCTGCCGGGGCTGACCACCGGCTACGGCCCTAGTCATCAGGCCACGGAGGACATAGCGATCTTCCGTGGTATGCCCGACCTCACCATCGTCGACCCTTGCGACTCGGTCGATATCGAGCAGGCGGTCCCGCAACTGGCCGCGAGTCCCGGCCCGACCTACCTGCGCGTGTTGCGCGGCAAGGTCGCCACCGTGCTGGACGAGTACGACTACCGCTTCGAGCTGGGTAAGGCGGCGGTCCTGCGCGGCGGTGCCGATGTGGTGTTCGTGAGCAGCGGCCTGATGACCATGCGCGCCCTGCAAGCTGCCGACGCGCTGGCAGCGCACAAGGTCGATGTCGCGGTGGTGCACTGCCCGACCATCAAACCGTTCGATGCGGCGACCGTGCTGGCCGAGATCGACACCCCCCGGCTCGCGGTGACCTTGGAGAACCACACCGAGGTCGGGGGACTGTTCGAGACCGTTGCCGCTGCGGCAACCCGGGCCGGGCTCGGCCGGCGGGTGGTGCCGATCGCGTTGCCCGATGAATTCCTCGACGCCGGAGCGCTTCCCACGCTGCATGATCGCTATGGTCTGAGTACCGATCGAATCGTGGCTCGGGTGCTCGCCGAGCTGGGCTGATCAGTGCGGCCCGCGCCGCGGGGCGGGCGGGCCGTACAATTGTCGACAGACTGTTGTCGACAGTTGCCCGCTGACATACGCCTGGAGGCACGCATGGTTGCTCAACCTGCCGCTCTGCTCGGATTGGAGAAGACAAGCCTGCGCCAACAGGCCGTCGCCGCGCTGCGCAGCGCCATCACCAGTGGCGCGCTCGCGCCGAGGAGTCCGCTGGTGGAGACCGAACTCTCCGAGAAGCTCGCCATCAGCCGCGGGACCTTGCGGGAGGCCATGCGCCAACTCCAGCAGGAGGGATTGATCACCTCCGGTGCGCGTGGCCGGCTCTACGTCCGGCATCTGGACGAAAAGGAGATTCGCGATATTTTCGCGGTGCGCGCGGCGCTGGAATCACTCGCCGTGCGCGAACTCGCCGAACGCCCCGACCGAGCGGAGCTTCTCCCGGCGCTGCGCGAGGCGCTGGACGCCATGAGCCGCGCGGAGCGTTCGCTGGACGAGCGGATCGAGACCGACTTGAACTTTCATCGCGTGCTGTGCCGCCTCACCGGTAACGAAACTCTCCTGCACTCCTGGCAGTCGCTGGAGGGCTCGATCCGGATGTCGAT
>NZ_JBSFRU010000518.1:0-2578 GCF_053589395.1 Nocardia sp. NPDC003345 | reverse complement strand
TGGGGCCCGCCCGGTTCTGGAGCGACCAGAGGGAGGGAGCGCAGCGACCGACCGCCGGGAGTGAAGAACCGGGTTAATAGGGCCTCACCCTCGAGGCGCGGAGCGCCTCCAAAATTACCGCCCACCCTCGAGCGGCGGAGCCGCTCCAAAATCACAGGAGGCAATGGTGAACGTGAACGACGGGTTCGGGTCGAGTGTGCTCGGCTACCCTCGGATCGGTCCGCACCGGGAACTCAAGCGTGCGCTCGAGGCGTATTGGCGGCAGGCGATAACGCAAGAGGAGTTGCGGGCGGTCGCGCGCGATATCCAGGACGAGCAGTTCCACGAACTCGCCGCCACCGGGCTCACCCAGGTTCCGGGTAACACGTTCTCCTTCTATGACCATGTCCTCGACAACGCCCTGTTGTTCGGCGCTGTCCCGTCCCGATTCGAGGAGTTCCGCGCGGAGATGGATCCGCTGGACTTCTATTTCCTGATGGCGCGCGGCCGCCCCGATCTGCCGCCGCTGGAATTGGTGCGCTATTTCGGCACGAACTACCACTATCGTCAGCCGGAACTGGAGGCCGATACCGCTTTCTCGCTGCACCCCGAGGCCCTGTTGGACGAATGGGACCGGGCGATGGCGGCAGGTATCGAACAGCGCCCGGTGGTGCTGGGACCGGTGTCGCTGCTGCTGATGTCCAAGGCCGGCAGTGTGCCCGGCGAGTCGGCCGGGTTCGACACCATCGAGCTGCTGGACCGGCTGCTGCCGGTCTACGAGGAGTTGTTCGAGATCCTGGCGCGCCGGGGCGCGACCTGTGTGCAGCTGGACGAACCCTGTTTCACCGCCGAACGCAGCGAAGCCGAATTGGCGGCGTTCGCCCGCGCCTACGACCGGTTGTCCAGATCACCGTTGCGTCCGCGGATTCTGGTCACCGGCCAATACGGTGATTTCGGTGAGGCGCTGACCATTCTCGCCGCGTCCGGAGTGGAGGCGATCGGCCTCGATCTCGCGTCGTATCGAATCCGGCCCGACGATCTGGCCGCGATTCCCGGTATCAAACGGAAACGGCTCTATGCCGGCGTCATCAGCGGCACCAATGTGTGGCGGGCCGACCGCTACGTCACGCTCGAATATCTGAACGAACTCGCGAAAGTGTGCCCGGATCTGGTGGTTTCCACCGGGAGCACGCTGCTGCACGTGCCCTATGACGTGCTCGCCGAATACGATATCGACGGCAATGTCGCCGACCGGCTGGCCTTCGCGAAACAGAAGGTGGGTGAGGTCGTCTCCCTGGCGAAGGCGCTGACCGAGGGGCCCTCGGACAAATGGCGGAAACGTCCCGGGGAGGTGCATTTCAAGCAGAAGCACGCCGTGCGTCAGCGCGTGTACGCGATCACGCCCGAAATGCGCGAACGCGAACCGTACGCGATCCGGCGCGAGGCGCAGCAGGAGCATCTGCGGCTGCCGCTGGTGCCCGCCACCACTCTCGGCTCCTATCCGCAGAGCGCCGAGGCCCGCCGCGCCCGGCACGAACTGGGCGAGGGCCGGCTGTCCTACGACGAGTACCGCAAGCGGATCGAGGCCGAGATCGCGTCGACGATCGCGCTGCAGGAGGATATCGGCCTCGATGTGCTCGTCCACGGCGAGCACGAGCGCAACGATATGATCCAGTACTTCGCCGAACTGCTCGACGGCTTCGCGACCACGCATTTCGGCTGGGTGCAGGTGTACGGGTCGCGCTGCGTGCGCCCACCGATCATCTACGGCGACGTCTCCCGCCCGGCCCCGATGTCGGTGGAGTGGATCACCTACGCGCAATCGCTGACCGATAAACCCGTCAAGGGCATGGTCACCGGGCCGGTCACGATGGTCGCGCGGTCCTTCGTGCGGCAGGACCAGCCGCTCTACGAGACCGCCGACCAGGTCGCCCTGGCCATCCGCGACGAGGTGGTGGATCTGGAGCGCGCCGGTATCGGCATCATCCAGGTCGACGAACCCGCGCTGCGGGAGATGTGGCCCGCCCGCCCCGAAGGCCGCGCCGAATACCTGCGCTGGGCCATCGGCGCGTTCCGGCTGGCCACGTCGGGTGTGAAGCCGCGGACCCAGATCCACACCCATATCCCGTACTCCGGGCGCACCGAGATCGTGCAGGCCATCGAGCAACTGGACGCCGACGTGACCGCGATCGTCGCGACCAGGTCGATCGAATGGGTGCTCAAGGCGCTGGAAGAGGACTACGCCTCCGGTCACGGCCTCAGCCACGGCGTGGGCCCCGGAGTGTACGAGAGCCGCTCGGCCAGAATCCCCGATATCGACGAACTGCACGAACTGCTCACCGCCGCCGCGTCCGCCGTCGGTCCGGAGCGGCTGTGGGCCAACCCCGACGGCGGCCTGAAAACCCGCCACCACTGGCAACTGGACCCCGCCCTCCGCAACCTGGTCGCCGCCGCCCGCCGCGTCCGCCGCGCGATAGCCGAACCATAGAAGCCCGCACCTGGATCCGCCCCCACCGCCCCCACCGCCCCCACCGGTCCCCGCCGCGGCGCCGAGTCTTACGAGGCCCACAAAGGGTTCGGCCCGCGTCTGCTGTCAGCG
>NZ_JBSFRU010000517.1:0-2579 GCF_053589395.1 Nocardia sp. NPDC003345 | reverse complement strand
GGGCTGCTGGTCCACAACGAGTCGGCCGCGGTGACCCGGGAGAGTTTCGCCCGGGTCACCGGCTCGGAGCGCGAATACGATTCCTGGCAGCGGTTCTACGCGATGACCGCCGAGGTGGCCGCCGCGGTGTTCCCGACGCTCATCGAGCCGTTGCCCACTGCCGAGCAGTTGCGCCGGCGGGTGGGCGACCGGGCGTGGCGGGCCTTGTTCGACGAACCGCTGGGCGCGGTGATCGAACGATATTTCGCCGATGATCTGGTGCGCGGTGTGGTGTTCACCGATGCGCTGATCGGGACCTTCACCCACGCCCACGATCCGTCGCTGGCGCAGAACAGATGCTTCCTCTACCACGTGATCGGGGGCGGCACCGGCGACTGGGATGTGCCGGTGGGCGGTATGGGCGCGCTCACCGAGGCGTTGGTCGCCGCCGCGCGCTCGGCCGGGGCCGAGATACACACCGCGACCGAGGTCACCGGTATCTCCGCCGACGGCGATATCGCGGAGGTCCGGTTCGCCGGCGAGACGGGGGAGGGGGCGATCGGCGCGCGCTATGTCCTGGTGAACGCCGCACCGGCCGAACTGGCGCGGCTGCTGGGCGGGCCGGCGGCACCGAAACCCGAAGGCGCGCAGCTGAAGATCAATATGGTCCTGTCCCGTCTGCCGCGGCTGCGTGATCCCGCCGTGGACCCGCGCGACGCGTTCGCCGGCACCTTCCATATCGGTGAGACCTACGAGCGGCTGGAAACCGCCTATCGTGAAGCCGCGGCCGGCCGGATCCCGCGGCGGCCGCCGTCGGAGATCTACTGCCACACCCTCACCGACCCGGGGATCATCGGATCGGCCGAACCTCCCGGGCGGCACACCCTGACACTGTTCGGATTGCATATGCCGGCGGGCATCTTCGCCGCCGATCCCGCGGCCCGCGATTCCGCGGTGACCGCCACCCTCGCCGAACTGGACGCCGTGCTCGCCGAGCCGCTGCGCGACTGCCTGGCCCGCGACGCGCACGGCGCGCCCTGCCTCGACGTGGCGACACCGGTCGATCTGGAACGGTCGCTGCGTATGCCCGGTGGCCATATCTTCCACGGGGATCTCGCTTTTCCCTATCGGGACGAACCCGCGGATACGCCCGCCCAGCGGTGGGGTGTGGACACCGCCTATCACAATATCTTCCGCTGCGGCGCGGGCACCGTGCGGGGTGGTGGCGTGAGCGGGATCGGCGGCCACAACGCGGCCATGGCCGTCCTCCAGGAAACCGGTGCCCAGCGGCCGGGAAATGCCGGATGAATTCTGGTCGCCGATCAGGCTGCGAGCCTCACAGCTGGGAGTATCCGAATACTTTGTGCCGGTAGGGTTGTCGGCTGTGGATCGGCCCGGCGGGTCGTTCGATTTCGCTGACCGGCGCCGAGGAGAGATACGTGGCACTCGAAACCACCCCGAAGGGTGTGGCCCCCGAAGACAAGGCCGCGCGTGAGCGGAAGGCGATACGCGAACTGGAGGGCCGGCTGGCGGACGCGTACGCCGAGAACCGTTCCGCCGGCGAGGTGGGTGACGCCGTCCGCACGGCCCACAACCGGTTCTCCGGTAGCAGCGTGCGGGATTTCGTACCGATTCTCGTGGAGCGGGTGGTGCGCCGCGAACTGGATTCCGGTGCGGATTCCGCGATCGTACCGCCGTCGGTGACCGGGGCCGGTGCGGCACCGACCGAGAAGATCGTCGCCGGCGCGCCGGCGTCCGCCGATCCCGACGCCCGGTCCCGGGTACGGTCCCTGGCCACCGACCGTCGCGGATTGTTCGCCCTGGCCGGTGCCGGGGTGGTGGCCGCGGGCGCGACCGCGTGGGCGGTGACCCGGCCCGGATCGTCGCCGGCTGCGGTCGCGCCGGTGGCGGGCGCCGCGCCCGCGACGGTGACCGGTGTGGTCGGCTCGGAGAAGATGGCGTTCTTCGCCGATCAGCGGGTCGCGGAGATCTTCGCGTCACACGGGTACAAGGTCGATGTGCAGCCTGCCGGGTCCCGCGAAATCTCCACCTCGGTCGACCTCGGCGGTCAGGCGTTCGTGTTCCCGTCCAGCCTGCCCGCGGCGGAACGGATCATCCGCGAGGTCGGGGTCCGGAACCGGTATACGCCGTTCTATTCGCCGATGGCGATCGCCACCTTCGCCCCGATCGTGGAACTGCTCGACCGGGCCGGCGCGGTGAAATTCGACGGCCCGGTCCCGGCACTGGACTTCGGCGCCTATATCGATCTGGTGCAGCGGGGTGTCCAGTGGGACGAGCTGGCCGGTAACACCTCCTACCGGGTCGGTAAGAACATCCTGGTCAGCACCACCGACGCCCGGACCTCGAATTCGGCGGCGATGTACCTGGCGGTGGCCAGCTATGTGGTCAACGACGACGCCGTGGTGCGTGGTGCGACCGCCGAACAGCATGTGCTGCCGACGCTGCAGCGGCTGTTCCTGGCCCAGGGGTACACCGAGGGATCCAGTGCGGGCCCCTTCGAGGAGTACCTGACCGCCGGAATGGGCGCCACCCCGATGACCTGGATCTACGAGGCCCAGTTCGTGGCGGCGGCGGTGAAC
>NZ_JBSFRU010000516.1:0-2599 GCF_053589395.1 Nocardia sp. NPDC003345 | reverse complement strand
GCCATACCTGTTCGGTCACCTGTAAGCAGGCGTGGACCAACCGCGGCGGCACCGAATACGTCTGGTTCAACAATGTGGAGACCCGGCCGGGCCAGGGGTACCCGCGGCAGTATCAGGATCAGGAGAAGTGGAAGGGCGGCTGGACGCTGAACAAGCGCGGCAAGCTGACCCTGAAATCGGGTTCGCGGCTGAAGCGGCTGCTGAACATCTTCGCCAACCCCGATCTGCCGACCATCGAGGACTACTACGAGCCCTGGAGCTACGAGTACGACAATCTGCTGTCCTCACCGGCCATCGACACCACTCCGGTGGCCCGGCCGAAATCGCTGATCACCGGCGAGGATACGAAGGTCACCTGGGGTGCCAACTGGGACGACGATCTGGGGTCGGGGCCGGAACAGGTGGCCAAGGACCCACTGCTGGCCCGGGTCTCCGAGCAGGTGAAGCTCGAATTCGAAGAGACCTTCATGTTCTACCTGCCGCGGATCTGCGAGCACTGCCTCAACCCCTCCTGCGCGGCGTCGTGCCCGTCCGGGGCGATCTACAAACGCTCCGAGGACGGCATCGTCCTGGTGGATCAGGACAAATGCCGCGGCTGGCGGCAGTGCATGACCGGCTGCCCGTACAAGAAGATCTACTTCAACCACAAAACCGGTAAAGCCGAGAAATGCACCTTCTGCTATCCGCGGGTGGAGGTCGGGATACCGACCGTGTGCTCGGAGACCTGTGTCGGACGGCTGCGCTATATCGGCGTCATGCTCTACGACGCCGACGCGGTCCTCGAGGCCGCCTCGGTCACCGATGACAAGGATCTGTATCCGAGCCAGCTCGGTGTTTTCCTGAACCCGCACGACCCCCGGGTGATCGCCGAGGCCGAACGCGCCGGGATCTCCCCGGAATGGATCCAGGCCGCCCAGGATTCGCCGGTGTACAAGCTCATCGTCGACTACCAGATCGCGCTGCCGTTGCATCCGGAATACCGCACCATGCCGATGGTCTGGTACGTACCGCCGCTCTCGCCGGTGGTGGATGTGCTGTCGGAGACCGGTCACGACGGCGAGGATCACGCCAACCTGTTCGGCGCGATCGACGCGCTGCGGATTCCGGTGGAATACCTCGCCGAACTGTTCACCGCCGGTGAGGTGGGCCCGGTGCGGGCGTCCCTGCAGCGCCTGGCCGGGATGCGCGCGTTCATGCGCTCGATCAACCTCGGTCAGGAACCCGATCCGGCCATCGCGCCCTCGGTGCGGCTGGAGCCGGAGGAGATCGAGGCCATGTACCGGCTGCTGGCCATCGCGAAATACGAGCATCGGTATGTGATCCCGACCGGCGCGGGGGCGCAGGCCCACGAACTGGATTCGCTGGCCACCGGGTGCAGTCTGGACAACGACGGCGGGCCGGGGATGACCGCCTTCGACCAGATGGTGGAGAAGTTCCATCTCACCGACAGCAACGATGCGGCGCCGGAAGAGAAATCGGGCCGGATCAACCTGCTCAACTGGGACGGGAAGAATACCGACGGGCTGGTGCCGGCCGGCGTCGGCGGGCCGAACGGCAGCGTGACCGACGGGAACGGGTCCGCCGGGACGGCCGCGGGCCGGGCCGCCGGCGGAGGCGATCGCGACGGCGTCAACGGCAATGGCAACGGCGTCAACGGCAACGGCGGCAACGGGAACGGGGCGAAAGGCCGGAACGGGAACGGAAACGGCGTATCGGGGGTGGACGGGAACGGTTCCGGGGCCTCGGCCAACGGTGACGCGGGTGCGTCCGCGGAACCCACGGAGGTCCGGCGGTGACGCGGGACCGCCGCCTCGGCTCCGGCCTCCGCGGACCGCACGAACCGGCCGGGAGGAGTATCCGATGGCTCTGCTGAAACTGCGCCGCCGTCCCGAACCGGCACTGGCGATGAGCGAACGCGACCGGCGGATCGTCTGGCGGACCGCCGCGCTGCTGCTGGACTACCCCGGCGCCGGCACCCTCGCGATGCTCGGACAGCTCGACGACGCGGTGCGGGACCTCCCGGAACCGGTGCGGACACAGCTCACCGAGTTCTGTGACCATCTGCGCGTCACACCCGAACTCGAACTGGCCGCCCGCTATGTCGAAACCTTCGATATGCGGCGCCGCGCCAGCCTGCACCTGACCTTCTACGCCTACGGCGACACCCGTAAACGCGGGATGGCGCTGCTGCGGTTCAAACACGCCTACCGGCATGCCGGGGTGGAACTCGGCGACAACGAACTGCCCGACCACCTCCCGGTACTGCTCGAGTTCGCGGCCACCGTCGACCCCATCGGCGGTGAGCGCCTGCTCGGTGAGCATGTCCCGGTGCTGGAACTGCTGCGGCTTTCGCTGGCGGACAACGGTTCCCCCTATGCCGGGGTGCTGGCCGCCGTGGTATCGACCCTCGCCCCGCCCACCACCGCCGACCGCCGCCGGATCGCCGAACTCGCCGCCCAGGGGCCGCCGGAGGAAGAGGTCGGGCTCGAACCGTTCGCCATGGACCCGACCATGCCGGACCGGTCGGAAGGCCGCCGATGAGGCGATACCTCCGCCTGCGCTCCGGCCTCCGCCGGCGATACCTCCGCCTGCGCTCCGG
>NZ_JBSFRU010000515.1:0-2612 GCF_053589395.1 Nocardia sp. NPDC003345 | reverse complement strand
CCCTTCCTCCACCAGGGGATTGACGAGAATCCCGTGCTTTTCGATGTAGTCCTGCATCTCGTCGTCGGACCAGGGCGCGATCGGGTTGATCTTCACCAGCCCGAACCCCTCGTCGAAGGAGATGAGCGGGGCGTTGGCGCGGGTGGGGGCCTCGACCCGGCGGATTCCGGTGACCCACGCGTTGTAGGGCGCGAGCGAATTGCGCAGCGGCACCACCTTGCGCAGCCGGCAGCATTCGCCGGCGTCGCGGGCGAACAGATCCTTGCCCAGCAGCGCGTCCTGTTCGTCCACGGTGTGCTCGGGCCGGACATTGACCACGTTCACCCCGTACACCGCCTCGACGGCGTCACGGGTGCCGATGGTCTCGGCGAAGTGGTAACCGGTATCGAGGAACAGCACGTCCACGCCGGGCCGGACCTGAGCGGCCAGCTGGACCAGCACCCCGTCCTGCATATTCGAGGCGACGATATAGCCGGTGCCGAAGTTCTCGTCGGTCCAGCGCAGCAGCTCGTCGGTGGAGGCGTCCGGTCCGAGTTCGGCGGCGCCGCGCTCGGCCAGTGCCCGCAGCTCGTCGGTGCCCAGTTTGGTGGGCAGCTGTTTCTGCTCGGTTGTCACAGTGGGTTCTCCCGTCACCACGCTCGCGGGTTTCATCGCAGATCGGCTTCCTCGGCGCGAACGGCCCACTGCGCGAACCGTTCCCCGCCTTCGCGGTGTTTGACGAAATTGCGGACCACGCGATCGATGTAGTCACCGAGTTCGGCGCTGGTCACCTTGTGCTGGCGCAGTTTGCGTCCGAAGGCGCTGTCGAGGCCGAGGCTGCCACCCAGATGAACCTGGTAGCCCTCGACCTGATTCCCGTCACCGTCGTCGACCAGCTGCCCCTTGAAGCCGATATCGGCGATCTGGGACCGGCCGCAGGAGTTCGGGCAGCCGTTGATATTGATGGTGATCGGCACATCGAGCTCGGCATTGATATCGGCGAGCCGCTGTTCCAGCTCCGGCGCCAGCGCCTGGGAGCGTTTCCGGGTTTCGACGAACGACAGTTTGCAGAATTCGATGCCGCTGCAGGCCAGCAGATTCCGGCGCCACACCGAGGGCCGCGCCTGTAGCCCCAGCGGTTCGAGTTCGGCGATGAGCTGCTCGACCTTGTCGTCGGCGACGTCGAGCACGACCAGCTTCTGGTACGGGGTGAACCGGATCCGGTCCGATCCGGCCCGTTCGACCGCCTCGGAGACCTGGGTGAGGATGCTGCCCGAGACCCGGCCCGCGATCGGCGAGAAACCGACGGCGTTGAGACCGTTGCGCAGTTTCTGCACACCCACGTGGTCGATTGGGCGGCTGGGCTTGTCCGGGGCGGGGCCGTCGATCAGCTTGCGCTTCAGGTACTCGTCCTCGAGGACCTGGCGGAACTTCTCGATACCCCAATCCTTGATCAGGAACTTCAGCCGCGCCTTGGTACGCAGCCGGCGGTAGCCGTAGTCCCGGAACAGGGAGACGACCGCCTCCCAGACCTCGGGCACCTCGTCCAGCGGCACCCACGCGCCGACCCGCTGCGCCAGCATCGGGTTGGTGGACAGCCCGCCGCCGACCCATAGATCCAGGCCGGGACCGTGCTCGGGATGGTTCACGCCGACGAACGCGACATCGTTGATCTCGTGCACCACATCCTGCTGGCCCGAGATCGCGGTTTTGAACTTACGCGGCAGATTGGAGTACTCCGGCTTGCCGATATAGCGGCGCACGATCTCGTCGATCGCGGGCGTGGGGTCGAGGACCTCGTCGAGGGATTCCCCGGCCAGCGGGGAACCGAGCACGACGCGCGGGCAGTCGCCGCAGGCCTCGGTGGTCTGCAGGCCGACGCCCTCGAGCCGCTTCCAGATCTCGGGCACGTTCTCGATCTCGATCCAGTGGTACTGGACGTTCTCGCGATCGGACAGGTCGGCGGTATCACGGGCGAACTCGGTGGAGATCCCGCCGAGCGTGCGCAATTGCGCGACATTCAGCGCGCCGCCGTCGCAGCGCACCCGCATCATGAAGTACTTCGCTTCGAGCAGATCGATGTTCTCGTCGCCGGTGTAGGTGCCGTCGTAGCCTTCTTCACGCTGGGTGTAGAGACCCCACCAGCGGAAACGGCCTCGCAGATCGCCCTTGTCGATACTGTCGAAGCCGCCCTTGGCGTAGATGTTCTCGATCCGGCTGCGGACGTTGAGCGGGTTGTCGTCCTTCTTCGATTGCTCGTTCGGATTGAGCGGTTCCCGGTAGCCGAGCGCCCACTGGCCCTCGGCGCGGCGGCGCACCGGCTTACCGGTGCGGGCGCGAGTGGGGCGTGCGGCGGGGGCCTCGGCCTTCGCGGGGGTGGTGGCGTCGGTGCTCGACGTCATGAAATCGCTCCTGCTGGGTTGGGCTTACGTCCGTGCTGAGGGCGCGAGGGGCTGACTCGCGCCCGCGGTGTCAGCGGGCCGAAATCCTCGAATGGGAATCGCCGGAGAAATCCGGGAGGCGCAGCTGAGCTACCGGGCGGAACCGGGCAGACAACAGGCGCTGCAGACACGCTTGAAGATGGCGGACCGCGGACCCGCTCTTACCCACCGCGTCGGCGATCTCGGCGTAGC
>NZ_JBSFRU010000514.1:0-2642 GCF_053589395.1 Nocardia sp. NPDC003345 | reverse complement strand
GGCTCAGCGGCGCGATCCTGCAGTCGGTGACCCGCAATCCGCTGGGCAGCCCGGATATCGTCGGATTCAACTCCGGCGCCTATACCGGTGCGCTGCTGGTGATCCTGGCCGGCGGCGGCTACTACGCGACCGCGGCCGGTGCGGTCGGTGGCGGTCTGCTCACGGCGCTGGCGATCTTCCTGCTCGCGTTCCGGCAACACGTCAAGGGCTTCCGGCTGATCATCGTCGGTATCGGGATCTCGGCCATGCTGGGCGCGGTCAACACCTGGCTGATCCTGCGGGCCGATCTGGACGAGGCCATGTCGGCGGCGGCCTGGGGTGTGGGCACCCTCGACGGTCTGACCTGGCCGGAGATCACTCCGGCCCTGATCGTGCTGGCGCTGCTGGCGCTCGCGGTGGTGCCGGCCTCCCATCGCCTGCAGATCCTGGAACTGGGCGACGATACCGCCGCCGCGCTCGGGATCCGGGCGAGCCGGGCGCGGCTGGTGCTGATCGTGCTCAGCGTCGCGTTCACCGCCGTCGGGACGGCCGTGGCCGGGCCCATCGCCTTCGTGGCACTGGCCGCGCCGCAACTCGGGCGCCGGCTGGCGCGGACCCCGACCACCGCGCTGCTACCGGCGGCGGCCATGGGAGCGCTGCTGCTGGTGCTCAGCGATTGGATCTCGCGACGTGCTTTCGCGCCGACGACGGTTCCGGTCGGTGTGGTGACCGCGTCGGTCGGGGGTGCGTATCTGGCCTACCTGCTGGTGGCCGAGGCTCGGAAGAACTGAGGAAATCATCGTGGAGAAGCGACGTGCGGACGGCGGGCCGGCCGAACCCGGGGCCCCGGCGGGCGAACCCGGTACGGCGGCGCGGCTGCGGGCCGACCGGCTACGGCTCGGCTACCGGAACCGGGTCATCAGCGATGAACTGACGGTGGATGTCCCAGATGGGACATTTACGGTAATCATCGGACCGAACGCCTGCGGCAAGTCGACACTGCTGCGCGCGCTGTCGCGGCTGCTGGCCCCCGAATCGGGCGCGGTGTTGCTGGACGGTAAGCAGATCGGTTCCTATCCGGCCAAGGAGGTGGCCCGCCGGATCGGCCTGCTCCCGCAGACCTCCACCGCGCCGGAGGGGATCCGGGTCGCCGATCTGGTCGCCCGCGGCCGGTATCCGCACCAGTCGCTGATCCGGCAGTGGTCGCGTAAGGACGAGGAGGCCGTGGCCGCGGCGATGGCGGCGACCGGGGTGGACGAGCTGTCCGGGCGGCTGGTGGACGAACTGTCCGGCGGGCAGCGGCAACGGGTGTGGATCGCCATGGTGCTCGCCCAGGAGACCCCCATCGTGCTGCTCGACGAGCCGACCACCTTCCTCGATATCGCGCATCAGATCCAGTTGCTGGACCTGTGCCGCGACCTCAATCGGGAGACCGGCCGGACGGTGGTGGCGGTACTGCACGATCTGAATCACGCGTTCCGTTACGCCGATCACTTGATCGCCATGCGCGACGGCGCCGTGGTCGCCACCGGAGCGCCCCGTGACATCGTCACCGCGGAACTGGTCCAGAAGGTCTTCGACCTGGGATGTCGGGTGATCGAGGACCCGGAAACGGGGGCGCCGCTGGTGGTTCCGCTGGCCGCGAAAGCGGTCCGTGTGAGCTGACCCGGCGGGCCTGGCACCTTAAGGCCTATTCGAGGAAAGGTGTTTACTTTAGTAAAGGTTAGGCTAACCTCAACTGTGGTCGTGTGTCCGTAGCCGGGTCGTGAGGGGATCGGCGGGGCGCACGAGAGTGGTTCACAGCGAAGGGAGTTGCCGTGTCGGCGGCAGTGCAGAATGCCTCGATGGTCAGCGGTCCCGGATTACCGCTCACCGGCCCCCAGCTGGGAATCTGGAACGCGCAGCGGTTCGATCCGGAATCCGGCCGCTATCTGGTGGGCGAGGTCCTCGAGATCACCGGCGACGATCCGATCGATATCGGGCTGCTGGCCGAGGCCATCCGGCTGACCGTCGCCGAGGCGGAGAACATGCGCCTTCGCTTCCGCGATACCGACGCCGGCCCACGGCAATTCGTCAGCGACGAGCCGGCCGTGCTGCGACCGGAGATCGATCTGCGCGGCGCCGCCGAACCACTGTCGCTCGCGCACGAGGCGGTGGCCCTGGAGCGCCATCAGGCGGCCGAGCGCTGCCGGGGCATGGTGGACCGGCGGCTCTACAACTACACGCTGATCCGGCTCTCCGAACACGAGGTGTGGTGCGTGCAGCTCTACCACCACCTGATCGTCGACGGGTACAGCGCCGCGCTGCTCTCACGCCGGGTGGCCGCGCACTACACCGCGCGCCGGCGCGGCACCGAGCCGCCGAAGGCGACCTTCGGTGCCATCGCGGCGCTGGTCGCCGATGAGCAGGCCTACCGCGACAGCGAACAATTCGCCGACGATAAGCGGTACTGGCGTGCACAGCTCAGTCCCGCACCCTCGCTCGACGGCCGCGGCACCGCGCTGGGCGGAGCGGTGGAGCGGACCATCCGCGCCGAGGCGATCCTGCCGGTCGCCACCCTGGACAAATTGAAGGCCTGCACCGAGCGCTACCGGATCACCTGGGCCGACGGGCTCATCGCCTGCTACGCGGCGTATCTGCAGCGACTGCTGGGCACCTCCACC
>NZ_JBSFRU010000513.1:0-2646 GCF_053589395.1 Nocardia sp. NPDC003345 | reverse complement strand
ACTGCGGGGCACCGATCGGCACCGACACCTGATCCGCCGGGGTGACCCGGTGGGTGGTGATCGACACCGCGGCCTCGGTCGGGCCGTACAGGTTGTACAGCTCGACTCGCGGATTCGCCGCGAGCAACCGCTGCGCGGTCGCCCCGGGCAGCGCCTCACCGATGGCCATGACCCGCCACAGCGAATCCGGCAGCTCACTCGCGAGCAGCGCGTCCAGCATGGACGGCACCACGTGCAGGGTGGTGACCCATTCCCGGCTCATCAACTCGTTCAGGTACGCGGGATCGCGATGCCCGTCCGGTGCGGCGATGACCAGGCGACCACCGCAGACCGCGGCCGACCAGAACTCCCAGACCGAGAGGTCGAAGGTGGCGGCCGTCTTGAGCAGCACGGCGTCGGCGGCATCGAGGCCGAATTCGGCCTTCACGTACTGCAACTGGTTGGCGATCGCGGCATGCGAGACCGCCACACCCTTGGGGCGGCCGGTGGAACCGGACGTGAAGATCACGTAGGCGGTATGCGCGGGCCGCAGCGGGGCACGCCGCTGCGCATCGGTGACCGGGCTCGCGTCCAGCGCGGACAGGTCCAGATCGTCCAGCGTGATCACGGGCGCGAGATCGGTCTCGAAACCGGCCTCGTTGTTGGTCAGCACGCAGACCGGTGCCGCGGTCTCCAGGATGTAGCCGGTGCGTTCGGCCGGCTGATCCGGATCCACGGGCACGTAGGCACCACCGGATTTCGCGACCGCGTACATCGCCACGATCAGGTCCACCGAGCGGCGGAAGGCCAGCGCGACCCGGTCCTCCGGACCCACGCCCCGCGAGATCAGCTGCCGTGCCAGGCGGTTGACCCGGGCGTCGAGTTCGGCGTAGGTGATTTCCGTGCCGTCGTCGGTGACCAGCGCGGTGGCCCGCGGGCCCGCGGCCACCGTGGCATCCAGCAGCGAGACCAGCGTGGCCTCGGCGTCCACCGGTCGCGTGGTCGCGTTACGACCCGTGATCAGCGCGTCGTGTTCGGCCGCCGCCAGCAGTTCCAGATCGCCCACGGGCGTTTCCGGTTCGGCGACGATCGCCGAGACCAGCCGCAGGAAGCGATCCACGAAACCCTGTGCGGTGGCGTGTTCGAACAGGTCGGTGGCGTAGGTCAGGTAACCGCCGATTCCGTTCGGCGCGCCGGTCTCGTCGTAGGTGTCGCCGACGATCAGATGCAGATCGAACTGCGAGACCTCGGTGTCGATATCGACACCGGCGACCCGCAGCCCCGGCAGCTCCAGCGCGGCCTGTCCGAGGTTCTGGAACGACAGACCCACCTGGAACAGCGGATGCCGGGCGGTCGACCGGACCGGGTTCAGCACCTCCACCAGACGTTCGAACGGCACATCGGCATTCGCGAAGGCCGCGATATCGATCTCGCGCTGGCGGGCCAGCAACGCGGTGAACGAGTCGCCGCGATCCAGCCGGGTGCGGAACACCACGGTGTTGACGAACATACCGATCAGATCGTCGAGCGCGGCCTCGCCGCGGCCCGCGACCGGGGTGCCGATGGCGATATCGTCCACGCCGGACAGCCGCGACAGCAGGGTCGCGAAGGCCGAGTGCACCACCATGAACAGGGTCGCGCCGCGCTCACGGCCCAGCGCGATCAGCGCCCGATGGGTATCGGCGTCGATACGCACCTCGACCCGGCCGCCGCGGTAGCCCTGCACCGCCGGACGCGGATGGTCGGCGGGCAGATCCAGCTGATCGGGCAAGTCGGCAAGGGTCTCCTGCCAGTACCGGACCTGCCGGTGCGCCAGCGACTCCGGATCGGACTCGTCGCCGAGCAGTTCGCGCTGCCACATGCTGTAGTCGGCGTACTGCACCGGCAGCGGCGCCCAGCCCGGGGCCTCACCCGCGGCGCGGGCGGCGTAGGCCGTCATCAGATCGCGGGTGAGCGGGCCCACCGAGGAGCCGTCACCCGAGATGTGGTGCACCACCATGGCCAGCACGTATTCATCCGCGGCCTCGGCGACCCGGAACAGGGCCACCCGCAGCGGCACCTCGTTGGTGACATCGAAAACGGTCGACACCAGATCCAGCACAGCGGCTTGCAGGTCGGCGGTGGCGACGGTGCGCACCTCCAATTCCGGGACCGCGCGCGACGCCGGGAGCACCACCTGCACCGGGCCGGAGTCGGTCTCCGGGTACACGGTGCGCAGCACTTCGTGCCGGCTCACCACATCGCCGACCGCCGCGCCGAGCGCGGCCACATCCAGCGCGCCGCTGAGCCGGACGGCCATCGGGACGCTGTAGGCCGAGGATTGGTTGTCGAACCGGTTGAGGAACCACATCCGCTGCTGTGCCAGCGACATCGGCGCGGCGGCCACGGTCTCACCGGACAGCAGGGTCTGTTCCGGACGCTCCTGCGGCACCAACCGGTTTCGCGCGCCGAGGCCGAACTGCGATTCCACCTGCGCGGCCAGCGCGGTCACCGTGGGCGATTCGAACAGCACCCGCATCTTGATCTTCGTATCCAGGGCCGCGCCCAGGCGCGCGGCGACCTGGGTCGCGATCAGCGAGTTACCACCCAGCGCGAAGAAATCGTCATCGGCACCCACCCGCTCGATACCGAGCACATCGGCGAACACACCCGCCACGATCTCCTCGA
>NZ_JBSFRU010000512.1:0-2650 GCF_053589395.1 Nocardia sp. NPDC003345 | reverse complement strand
CGCCGAGCAGATCGGCGGCACCGCCGGCGGGACCTGGGGCGAGGTGTTCAATATTCCGCTCACCGCGCATTTCCTGGGTGGCGCCGCGATCGGCGCGAGCCGGGAGACCGGGGTGATCGATGCCTACCATCGCGTATTCGGCTACCCCACGCTGAGCGTGGTGGACGGCGCGGCGGTCTCGGCCAACCTCGGCGTCAATCCGTCGCTGACCATCACCGCCCAGGCGGAGCGGGCCGCGGCCTACTGGCCCAACAAGGGCGAGCAGGACCCGCGACCGCCCCAGGAACACCCCTACCGGCGGATCGCCCCGGTCCGGCCGGTGGCGCCGGTGGTGCCCGAGTCGGCGCCGGCGGCGTTGCGGCTGCCGATCGTGGCCATCACCGACACCTCCACCGGCTGACCCGGCGGGCGGTCAGCCCTTGTAGTACACGAGCTGGTGACTGGTGGCCAGCAACGTGCCGTCGTGACCCCACAGCTGCGCGTTCTGGTCGAAGTGCCCGTGCCCGAACCGATTCGCCCGGGCGGTGCCCAGCAGGTATTCGCTACCCTGTGCGGCCAGTTCCGCGGCAGTGGCGTGGTAGTAGACGGTGAGCGATATCGTCCCGGCCGGTACATACTGCCCGCGCCGCAGGAAGACCCGCGGATAGAAGGCATCCGACATGGCGGTCAGCGACGCGAAATCGAGCGGCCGAGCCGGCCGGTCACGCAGCCAGAGGGTGCTGACCGAATCCGGATGCCCGGGCCGGTCGTCGTCGGGCGCCACCTCCGGGACGGCGCCGGTGACGAACCGCAGATCGTAATTGCGGCCCCACGCGATGAAATCGGGGAACTCCTGGGGCACGGCCTGTTCGGGCCCGGGTACCGAGGGCATGGCGAGTTCGAGATCCGACCAGGTATCGCGGCGCAGCCCGAACACCGCGGTCGCGGTGGTCACGACCGCCTCGTCCTGACGGAGTTCGAGCTGCCAGTGCTGGTTGGTGCGATTGGTGCGCACCGGGCGGGCGATGATCTCGAACGGCCCCTCGGCGATCGGGCCCGCGTAGTTCACGGTCAGCGAGAGCGGGTCGCCCAGGCGCTCGGGATGCCCTTCGACCGCCCGCAACAGTGCCGCGGCGGTGACGCCCCCGAAGGGCCCGACCATGTTCGCGTAGTCCGGGCAGGTGTGGCCGGCGAGCCGATGGGCGCCCACGTATTCGGTGGCGATAGCGGTATCGAAGACATGAGGCGGCGCATCGATGCCGGTCACGGGGCCCTCCTAGGAATATGTGCCGTTGCGGCGGCGTCACTGGTGTAAGTATGACAACATACATAATAATCGGAGGCAAGAGGAGGGACATATGCCACGACCCAGGAACTCGGACGGCCCCCGGTCGGCGATGATCGCGGCCGCGATCTCACTGATCCGGCGTCGCGGGGTCGCGGCGGTCTCGTTCGCGGATGTCCTCGCCGCCAGCGGCGCGCCCCGCGGATCGGTGTACCACCACTTCCCCCGTGGCCGTACCCAGCTCATCACCGAGGCGACCCAGGCCGCCAGTGCGCGGATCACGGCGGGTCTCGGACAGGCCCTGGACACGCCCGAGACCTCCGCGGCACTGCGTGCACTGGCCGACACCCTGGCCCGCGGGCTCGACCGCGGGGACTACACGGTCGGCTGCCCGATCGCCGCGGCCGCGTTGAGCAACGAACCGGATGCCGTCGCCGTCGCGGGCGGCGCCTTCGACACGTGGCGCGAACTCATCGTGGGCAAGCTGATCGCCGATGGCGCAGACCCCGCCCGGGCCGCCTCGGTCGCGGTGCTGATCATCAGCGCCCTCGAGGGAGCCCTGATCGTCGCGCGCACCGAACGCAGCCCGGCCGCCCTCGATACCGTCGTGGCGGAACTGGGGATGCTGTGCCGGACGGCGGTGGTGGCCGGGCCGCGGGACCCCTCTATCACTCCACCGGCCGCGTCTTGATGGCGTCGCGCGAGATGAACACGTCGTAGGAGCCCGGCGTGGCGATCACCGCGTTACCGTAGGCGGACCGGACGAACGGCGAGGTGAACCAGCGGTCCTCGTTCATATCCTGGAAGAAGTCCCGGTCACCGCCATTGAGGAAGATATGGTTCTGATCGGTCGCGATACCGTCGAGCCGCTGACCGTAGAGCCGCGACACCTTGTACCCGGAGTGGAAGCCCAGCGCGTTCACCCAGGGTTCGAGCTCGACGATCTGGGCCTGCAGCACCCACAGATCGCCTTCCACCCGATGGGTACTGCGCTGCTGCCCGCCCTCGTCGTCGAACAGGGTCAGCTCCACCTCGAGTTGATGATCCGCGCCGGAGACCTGGGAGACCACGACATGCGCCGCGCGCACCTCCCCCGTCAGCCCCAGATAGGTTTGGACGAGGGTGGCGATCCACAGGATCAGGCCCGCGGCGGCCAGGATCAGCACACCTCCCGACCCGCGCGCGAGTAGTGCCCGCGGCCCCTTTCCACGTAGTGCGAACAATGCCGAAACCACCAGGGCCCCACCGATGATGATCGCGACGATCGCACCGATCTGCAGCACCCCGAAATCCACCGGGTAACTCATGCGCAGGTTATACCCGGCGGAGGCGACGCGGAACCGGCAAACAGCCAACTGTCCCCACACCCGTCCGCACTCTCGTATG
>NZ_JBSFRU010000511.1:0-2657 GCF_053589395.1 Nocardia sp. NPDC003345 | reverse complement strand
GGAGCCGGAGTTCGAGGCTTCGGTGTTCCGGGCGCCGTCGACGCCGATCGAGGAGATCGTGGCGGGTATCTTCGCCGAGGTCCTCGGTGTGGAGCGGGTCGGCGCGGATGACGATTTCTTCGCTCTGGGTGGTAACTCGCTGGTGGCGACGCAGGTGGCGGCGCGTTTGGGTGTGGCGTTGGATGCGACGGTTCCGGTGCGTGCGGTGTTCGAGGCGTCGACGGTGGCGGGTTTGGCGTCGCGGGCCGAGCGGCATGCGGGTTCGGGTGGTCGTGCGGCGTTGGTGCCGCAGCCGCGTCCGGAGCGGGTGCCGCTGTCGCTGGCGCAGCAGCGGATGTGGCTGATCAACCAGTTCGACCCGAGCTCGGCCGGCTACAACATCCCGATGGCCATCAAGCTCACCGGCGCACTCGATGTCGCGGCCATGCGGGCCGCGGTCACCGATGTGCTGGAGCGCCACGAATCGTTGCGCACCCGCTATCCGGCGGATGCCGACGGCCTGCCGTACCAGGAGATCCTGTCCGCCACCGAGGCTCTGCCCGGCGGGCTGGGCGTCGAGTCGGCGGACGACCCGGTGGCCCGGATCGCGGCATTGATGTCGACCGGGTTCGATGCCGTCCGCGAGGTTCCGGTGCGGGCGCTGCTGCTCGAACTCGGACCCGAGGAGCATGTGCTGGCCTTCGTCGCGCACCACATCGCGACCGACGGTTCGTCGCTGGCGCCGCTGGCCCGCGATCTGGTGACCGCCTACCTGTCCCGGGCCGCCGGGGAAGCGCCGGGCTGGGCGCCCTTGCCGGTGCAGTACGCGGACTACGCGATCTGGCAGCGTGCCGTGATCGGTGACGACACCGCCGCGGAATCCGTGGCCGCCGAACAGCTCGCCTACTGGCGCAAGCAACTCGACGGGCTCACCGGTGACGTGTCGTTGCCGCTGGACCGGCCGCGGCCGCAGGTGCCGTCGATGCGCGGCGGCGTCGTCGACTTCGGAGTCGACGCCGAGGTGCACCGCCTGCTGGACGAGTCCGCGCGGGCGCGGGGCGTCACCCTGTTCATGGTGATGCATGCCGCGGTGGCGGTACTGCTGTCCCGGTTGACCGGCACGAACGATATCGCCGTCGGAACTCCGGTCGCCGGTCGTGGCGAGCGCGAACTCGACGATCTCGTCGGTATGTTCGTCAATACGCTGACGCTGCGGACCCGGATCGATCCGGCCATGACGTTCGCCGAACTGCTCGACCACGCCCGGGAAACGGATCTGTCGGCGTTCGCCAATGCCGATATCCCGTTCGAACGAGTGGTGGAGGCGGTGCTGCCCGACCGGGCGAACGCGCAGAATCCGCTGTTCGACGTGCTGCTGGCGTTCCAGAACATGGAGCAGGCCCAGATGGATCTGCCCGGGCTGACGGTGCAGGCGCTGGACGCGGGCGCGATGGCGGCGGCGAAGTTCGATCTGATGATCGGTATCGATCCGCAGCGCGCGGCCGACGGTAGATACGGGCAGTTGTGGTCGGTGTTCAACTTCGCGACCGATCTGTTCGACGAATCGACGGTGCAGTCGTTCGGACGCCGGTTCGAGCGCATTCTCGCCGCCGTGGCCGCCGACCCGCAGGTCCGCATCGCCGATATCGACATTCTCGATGCCGCCGAACGCGAGCGGATGGCGGCGCCTGCCCAGCCGGCGGCCCAGTCCGCGACCTCGGGCACCGCGCTACCGCAGATGCTGCGTGCCTCGGTCGAGGAGGATCCGGATGGCCCCGCGCTGGTATGGGGTGAGGAGGAGATCACCTATCAGGAGCTGGACGCGCGGTCGTCGCGGCTGGCCCGGACACTGATCGCGCGCGGTCACGGGCCGGGTACGGGTATAGTGGTCCGGCTCGACCGCGGCGTCGATGCGGCCGTCGCCACCTGGGCGGTGCTGAAGGCCGGTGCGGCGGTGGTTTCCGTCACGGCGACCGACGCCGCCGCGGCGGCGGGGATCTCGGTCGGTGCCGGTGTGGTGGCCGGTGCGGCGCCGGACGCACCGGCAGTGGACTGGCTGGTGCTCGGCGATCCGGTACTCACCGAGGAGATCGACGCGCAGTCCCCGCGTCCGGTCACCTATGCGGACCGGATCCGGCCGTTGCGCGGCGGCGATATCGCCCATCTGGCGGCCGACGGTACCGCTGTCGCCTACGACGAACTGGCCACCGCCGTCACCCGCGTGCACGACGGCACCGAGCTGACCTACGAGTCCCGCACCTTCCGGTACGGCCCGGGCGACAGCCTCGCCGCCGTGGTGGAGATCGTGGCCGCCGGTGCGGCCGGTGCGTCGATGGTGCTGATCCCGGAGGTGAGCACGGAGGCACTCGCCGACGAATGGGTGACCCACCTGTGGGCGGAGCCCGCGCGGCTGGCGGACCTGGATCCCGAGGCGCTCGAGGATCTGGTGGCGCTCGTGCTGGACCGGGCCGGGCAACTGCCCGATGGCTGGTCGCGGCTCGGCCATGTGCTGGATCTCACGGTGGAGTGACCGGTCCGGGCAGCGCTCTCGAGATCGGGTCGCGGACCCGCGTCCGCCCGGTGTGGGTCACACCGGGCGGGCGCCCCCGGGGTGGGGGCGGGGGGCGCCGCCTGTTAAGACCCCCCGAGCGCGGGGCATGGATATTTTTTTTTAATTG
>NZ_JBSFRU010000510.1:0-2729 GCF_053589395.1 Nocardia sp. NPDC003345 | reverse complement strand
TCCGCGCCCCGGTCCAAGCGCGGCAAGGCTCCGATGCCGTCCTGGGAGGATGTCCTGCTCGGGGTCCGCAGCTCCGGCCACTGACCGGCCGACGGCGTGTTACCCCCGGTAACGCCTCGATTCACCCTTTCCTGCGAGTAGATTCCCCTGTGCGGCGGCGTGGTTCGACGGTCTCCGGACCGCCGGCCGCGACGCGCGCCGAGAGATTCACGACCCGGTTCGTGCTATCGGAGGTGGGCGGATGCTGTCCAAGGTTTCATCGGTGTGGTACGTCGATACGCCGGACCCGCCCGCGGTCCTGCGTGCCGGGCCCGACCCGGATACCGGCGCCGCCTACGCCCTGGCCCGCCAGCTCCATCCCGATCTGGAGGTGGAGCCGACCGTTACGGCCACCCTGGCCGAGGCCGTCGGCCCGGAACCCGACGAACTCTTCATCGGCTGCTACCCGGGACTGACCGTGCTGTGCAGTACCTATGCGGCCCGGGTCCACCCGACCGCCATCCCGGAACTGCTGGTGCGCCCGCTGGCCGAAGAGCACACCTACCTGGTGTCCTTCGATCTCGAATACGGCTGGGGCGCGTTCGCGCATTGGGAACGCGGGGAACTGCGTCGTGCGTTCAGCTCCACCCGGCTGAACATTTTGCAGGACCAAGGGCTCCCGCATCCGTGGGAACGCCCGCACTGGGCCGGGGAGCATCCGATCCGGTGGCAGCTGGGTGAACTGCCCGACCCGCTGGTCCTGCCTTTCGATCCGCCCGGTTTCGCCGATACCGCGAACCGGGAGTGGCTCGGATTCCACTACTTCCCGTCCGCTCCGGCCGCCGCCACCGCGGCGGCGGATCCCGACGCGCTCCCATCCACGGTCGTACCGGACGATATCCGGGTGTGCGGATTCCGCCTGCACCCCAAGGGCGAAGAACGCGGACCCCAGGGGCAACCGCAGCCGCCGCACAACCGTGTCACCCACGAGCGCAAAGGTCTGCTGTCCTGGCTGCGCGGTCACGACAGCGCGGTGGGTATGGAGACCCGGATCAGGCCATGACCAGCAGACCGATCCAGCCCAGCAGCACACCCAGGCCCGCCCCCGCCAGCACCCATCGGGCGACCGGGCGTTCACGCCACCGCCACGCCGTCGGCGCGACACCGCCCACCGCGACCAGATTCACCGCCAGCGACAACAGCGGATGCACCTGGGCCAGCGCCGCTCCGAACCCGTAGACACCGGCGGCGGTCAGCATCGCGATCATCCCCGCCACGGTGATACCGGCCGCCCACGGCGTCGGCTCGACGGGCGGGTACGGGGTCCGGTAACGGCCGGTGGAATTCACGACGCCCGCACCCTCTCGTAGAACGCCATCGCCGCGGCCGTCGCGACATTGAGCGAATCGGTCCCCGCCGACATCGGAATCCGGGCTCGCACATCCGATGCCGCCATGGCCTCCTCGGTGAGACCGGGTCCCTCGGCGCCGAGCAACAACGCCACCCGGCGGCCGGTGAGCGCGGTGGCAAGCGTCGGCGCGGCCGGATCCGGGCTCAGCGCGATCACCTGGAAACCCCGGAGCCGCAACTCCCCCAGCCCGTCGGGCCAGCGCGGCACCGACGCGAACGGCACCCGCAGCACATGTCCCATCGAAACCCGCACCGACCGACGGTACAGCGGATCGGCACACCGATCCCCGAACAGCACCGCGTCCACACCGAGCCCGGCGGCATTACGGAACATCGCCCCCAGGTTCTCGTGATCGTTCACACCCTCGAGCACTGCCACCGTGGCGGCCCCGGCGACGAGCTCGGCGAAATCCCGTTCGGGCGGCCGATGCGCCACCGCCAGCACGCCCCGGTTCAAATGGAATCCCACCACCTCGGCCATCACCTCCGCCGAAGCCCGGTAGAACGGGATATCCAGACCGGCGAGTTCCGGCTCCAGCTCGCGCCACCGTTTATCCACCCCGAGCAGAGCATGCGGCCGGAAGGGCGAATCCAGCATCCGGCGCACCACCACGGTGCCCTCCGCGATCACCAGCCCCCGGCCGCCCGGACGGTCGGGTCGCCGATCCGCCGCCTTCAGGTCCCGGAAATCGTCGACCCGCGCATCGGCGACACTGTCCACCTCGACAACCACGGCCACACCGCCCATCCTGCCAACCCGGCCCGCCCCCGCCGCGTCCTGGGTGCGCCCGCCGCCGTACTCGGGCATGCTGGAGAGATGAAGCCGATCCAGCTGCTGCTCAATATCCTCTGGCTGATCTTCGCCGGGTTCTGGATGGCGGTGGGCTACGTCGTGGCGGCCCTGATCTGCTTCATCCTCATCATCACCATCCCCTTCGGGGTCGCCGCGCTGCGCAACGCCGCCTATATGCTCTGGCCGTTCGGCCGGACCACCGTCGAGAAACCCGGCGCCGGAGCCGGCGCGCTACTGGGCAACATCATCTGGTTCGTGGTCGCCGGCTGGTGGCTGGCGCTGGGCCACCTCGCCACCAGTCTCGCGCTGGCGATCACGATCATCGGCCTGCCCTTCGCGTGGGCCAACCTCAAACTGATCCCGCTGGCCCTGTTCCCCCTGGGCCGGGAAATCGTCCCCAGCGACCGCCCATTCGCCTGAACCCCTCGCAAGTCCCCCGCACCCACCCCCTCGCACCGATCCGCGCCCTCCCCGGCGCCGAGTCCAGCGAGGCCCCCAAAGGGTTCGGCCCGCGTCTGCTGTCAGCCCTCGAAGCGACGTGGCGAAG
>NZ_JBSFRU010000509.1:0-2738 GCF_053589395.1 Nocardia sp. NPDC003345 | reverse complement strand
GCCCTGGTCGACGCCGTGGTCCGCGTTTCGCGGCTGGCTGTGGAGCGGCCCGACGTGGCCGAGGCCGAGATCAATCCCGTCGCGGTGCTGCCGCAGGGCGGGGGAGTGGTCGCCCTGGACGCTCTCGTCCGCCTGTCCGGGGAGGGGTGAGACCACCCGTGCTCCACTCCCCATCCCGTCGCCGGACGGCAACCGGCCGGCGACTCTGTTCAAGATTCCATCCCCGCAGGAGCCAGTGATCCCCATGGACGTGCGCATCGACGACCTCTCGCTCACCTTCGGTGAGTTCACCGCTGTCGAACATCTCGACCTCCATATCCGCGACGGCGAGTCCCTCGTATTGCTCGGGCAATCCGGGTGCGGAAAAACCAGCACCATGCGCTGTGTGGCCGGCCTGGAAGATCCCAGCGGCGGCACGATCACCATCGGGGGCACGACGGTCTTCGACGCCGGGAAGAAGGTCAATCTGGCGCCCAACAAGCGCAATGTCGGCCTGGTCTTCCAGTCCTACGCCGTCTGGCCCCATATGACCGTCCTGGAGAACGTGGCCTTCCCGCTGCGGATGAAGAAACGGCCCAAGGCCGAGGTGCGGGCCCGGGCACTGGAGAAACTGGAACTGGTCGGCCTGGCGCACCTCGCGGCGCGCGGGGCGAGCATGCTGTCGGGCGGGCAGATGCAGCGGGTCGCCCTGGCCCGCAGCCTGGCGATGGAGCCGGCGGTGATGCTGCTCGACGAACCGCTGTCCAACCTCGATGCCCGGTTGCGGGAGGACCTGCGGGTCGAACTGCGCCGGCTCCAGGTGCAGCTCGGGCTCACCTGCATCTACGTCACCCACGATCAGGGGGAGGCGCTGGCGCTGGCCGACCGGATCGCCATCATGCAGGGCGGTCGTATCTCCCAGCTGGCCGACCCGTGGGGCACCTACCGGGCGCCCGCGTCGGCCTCCATCGCGGCATTCCTCGGCGTCTCCAATATCTTCGCGGTCCGGGCCCCGGCGGAGCGCGAAGACCGGCTCCGGCTCCGGGAGCACGAGCTCGAGATCGCCTTCGGCACCGAACTGCCGCCGGATACGAGCGATCTGAGTGTCTGTATCCGGCCCGAACACGTGCGACTCGCCCCGGACGAGGGCCGCGACGCGATACCCGAACGGCCGAACACCTGGGCGGGCACGGTCGAGATCAGCGTTTTCCAGGGATCGTTCGCCCGGTGCTCGGTCCGGCTGGACGCCGGCCCGGTGATCGAGGTGCAGAGCCACGAGGAGGCGGCCGGACTGCTCCGCACGGGCGACCGGGCCGTGGTCGAGATCGATCCCAAACATATCCGGGTGCTGCCCGGTGAGGTTCCCGCTTCCGGAGAGGAATCCTGATATGGCCCTCATGACATCGGCGCCCGAGGCGCAGGTTCCGGCGCGCAAGCCTGCGCCTCCGGGACGCTCCACCCTGCCGTGGCGGAAACGCTGGCTGCCCTCGGGCACACTGCTGGTGGTGCTCGCGGTGCTGATCGTGCTGCCCGCCGCACTGGTCCTGCTCGCCGCCTTCAGCACCAGCGTGCCGCGGCCGGGCAATATCGGTTTCGATCTGACCCTGGACAACTTCGGTATCTTCTCCGCGCCGCAGGTGCAGGACGCGTTCGTCAACTCGCTCGTCCTGGCCGTGAGCGCCACCGCGCTCGCCTGCCTGATCGGAGGTGGGCTGGCCTTCCTGGCGGCCCGCTCCGATATCCCGATGCCCAAGTTCGTCTATCTGATCGGCCTGATGCCGCTGTTCCTGCCGTCCTATGTGGGCGCGCTGGCGTGGTCGATCCTGGGCAGCCCGGTCGCCGGCCTGCTCAATATCGCCCAGCGCGATATCGGCCTGTCGGTGCCGTTCGATATCTACTCGCTGCCCGGGATGATCTTCGTCTTCGCCGTGTACTACTCCCCGTATACCTTCCTGCTGGTCCACGGCGCGATGTCGATGATGAGCCCGGATCTCGAGGAAGCCGCCCGAATCCACGGCGCGACCCCGCGGCGGATGCTGAGCCGGGTCTCCTTCCCGCTGGCCATGCCGGCGCTGATCGGTTCGGCGATTCTCACCTTCACGCTGATCTTCGAGAATTTCCCGGTGGCCCAGGTGCTGGGTACCCCCGGCGGCGTGGACACCCTGCCCACCTTCATCTTCCGGCTGCTCAACGCCACCCCGTCGCGGGGCAACGAGAGCGCCGCCATCGCGGTCGTGCTGGTCGCGATCGTCGTCCTGGTGACCTGGTTGCAGAACCGGGCGCTGCGCAAACGCTCCTTCACCACCGTCACCGGTAAAGGGGTGCGGCAGAAGAAGTTCGCGCTGGGCCGGGCGCGGATCCCGGTATTCCTGCTGACCCTCGGCTTCTTCGCGGTATCCATCGTGCTGCCGATCCTGGCGTTGCTGGTCGCCGCCGGCCAGACCTCGCCCTACCTGACCTCCATGAGCCAGCTGACCGCGTCCGGCGGGCTGGACTTCGGCTCCTTCGGTGAGGTCCTGGGGTCGTCCGGGTTCCGCGAGGCCGCGTTCAACAGCGCGGTGGTCAGCGTTTTCGCCGCTGTCGCGGGTACGGTGCTGGCCTTCCTCTGCGGCTATGTGGTGTACCGGTCGAAGGCGTCCGGCCGGACCCTGGTGGAGACTGTATCGATGATGCCGCTGGCGATTCCCGCGGTAGTCCTGGGTATGGGGCTGCTGTGGACCTGGCTGGTGCTGCCGGTACCGCTCTACGGGACCCTCGCC
>NZ_JBSFRU010000508.1:0-2741 GCF_053589395.1 Nocardia sp. NPDC003345 | reverse complement strand
CGTCCTGCGGTTGCGGTCGATGCTCGACGGCACCGTCGACAACAGCCTCGTCGCCCGCTACCGGGCGCTGTCGGGCGCCCATCTGACCTCGGTCCGGACCGAGGAGTTGTCCGGTGATTCGGTACTCCTGGCCGCGCGCACCACCCGCTCCCGGATACCGGTGGCGGTGGCCGCGCGCACCGTGGTGCGTGGGGCCGTCGCGGACGCGGAGGTGGTGCGGGCAGACCGGCAGATCGGTCACGAGTTCACATGCGAGCTCGGGCAGGGGGAGTCCGTAACCCTCGAGAAAACGGTCGCGGTGCGCACAGGCCGGGACCACGCCTCGGCCGGACCCGACGCCGAAGCTCCGCGATGGCTGGAGTCCGCGGGCGACTACGCCGCGTTGTTCGCGGGACACGCCGGGGCCTGGGACCGGATCTGGGGGCGCCTGCGGATCGACCTGGACGGTGACGGCACCGCGGTGCGTACCCTGCGCCTGCATCTGCTGCATGTGATGCAGACGCTGTCGGTCAATTCCGCGGATCTGGACGTCGGTGTACCGGCCCGCGGCCTGCACGGCGAGGCCTATCGCGGGCACGTCTTCTGGGACGAACTGTTCGTATTCCCCGTCCTCAACCCCCGGTTCCCGGCGGTGACCCGGTCGCTGCTGCGGTACCGGTACCGGCGGCTGCCCGAAGCCCGACGCGCGGCCGCCGCGGCCGGACTCTCCGGCGCGATGTTCCCCTGGCAGTCCGGCAGTGACGGCCGGGAGGAGAGCCAGCGCCTGCACCTGAATCCGCTGTCGGGCCACTGGAACCCGGATCCCAGCCGCCGCGCGCACCATATCGGCTCGGCTGTCGCCTACACCGTATGGCAGTACTACCAGAGCACCGGCGACCTCGAATTCCTCGCCGACTACGGGGCCGAATTGATTGTCGAGGTCGCGCGATTCTGGTGCGGGCGGGCCGATTTCGACGGGGACCGGGATCGCTATGTGCTCACCGGGGTCATCGGGCCCGACGAGTTCCACACCGGCTGTCCGGAGGCACCCCGCGGCGGGGTCGACAACAACGCCTACACCAATGTGATGGCCGCGTGGACGATCTCGTGCGCCCTCGAAGCACTGGATGTGCTCCCGCCCCGGGTACGGTCCGAGCTCCTGGAACGGCTCGCGGTCGGGCCGGGTGAACCGGCGCGGTGGCGCGAGGTCGCGCACCGCATGTATGTACCGTTCCATGAGGGAGTGATCAGCCAATTCGACGGGTACGAGCGGCTGCGCGAACTCGATTGGGACCACTACCGCCGCCGCTACGGCAATATTCAGCGCCTGGATCGGATATTGGAGGCCGAAGGCGACGATATCGGACGCTACCGCGCGGGCAAACAGGCCGACGTGCTCATGCTGTTCTACCTCTTCTCGGCCGACGAACTCCGGGAACTGTTCGCCGGCCTGGGATACGACCTGCCGGGTGAGATGATCCCCCGGACCATCGACTACTACTCTGCCCGCACCTCACACGGGTCCACATTGAGCGCCCTGGTGCATTCCTGGGTGCTGGCCCGCGCCCACCGCGATCGCGCCGTGGAATTCTTCGACCGGGTACTGCGCTCGGACGTTGCCGATATTCAGGGCGGAACCACCAGCGAAGGCATCCATCTGGCCGCGATGGCCGGCAGCGCCGATCTGCTCCAGCGGTGCTTCACCGGGCTGGAGGTGCGGCGCGACCGGCTGATCTTCTGCCCGCACTGGCCCGAAGCACTGGGCACCCTGTCGTTTCCCATGCTGTATCGCGGCCACCGGCTCCTCGTCCGCGTGGACGGGCGGCGGATCGAAATCGGTTCGGAGCCGGGAGCGGCGGCGCCGATCGATATCGTCTGCCGGGACCAGCGCGTGCGGTTGTCCGTGGGGGAGACGGTCCGATTGGTGGACCGTCCGGGGTCATGACCGGTCTCGTGCCGGATCGCCTCTACCCGGTCCACCCGTGGCTGCCGGCGAGGGGCGGGGCGGACCCGCCGCATCCGGATGCCGGTCGAGTCGCCGGATTCGCACCTGCTCGGCCAGCACCTCGACCGTCGCCGGTTCGAATACCTCGGTTCCGGGCAGGGCGACCGTGGCCGCGGCCGCCGCGACCGCGTACTCGCAGGCATGCAGGATGCTGTCGCCGCGAGTGACGCGGTAGGTGAGCACGGCGACGAGGCTGTCGCCGGCGCAGGCGTCGCTGCGCGGACCTCCCGGCAGTGGGGGCGCCGAAATCGCGTAATCGGCACCGGGTTCGGAATATACGGCGCCGAGCGCGCCGACGGTGGTGACCGCGTGCTGCGCGGCCGCCGATTCGAGCAGCGCGTGATTCGCGTGGCAAGCGTCGGCGAAAGAGGTGATCGGCCGGCCGATCAGATCGCCGGCTTCCTTCCGGTCCAGCCGGACGAGGAACAGGCGTTCGCCGCGCAGCCGGCGGAATTGTTCGCCGGCGACATCGGCGAAGACAGGGATATGCGCCGTCTGCCCGTGGCGCGCCACGGACGCGGTGAAGTCGCCGGGGGTACCCGGGGGCACGCTGCCAGTGACGACCAGCGCGGAGGCACCGGAGAGCTCGGAGCGGATCGTGGCGAGCAACCCGTCGATATCGGTCGCCGAAATCGCGGACCCCGGGGGGACGATGTGATAGCTACAACCGGTCCGATTCTCTGCGACGACCAGCGCTTCCCGCGTCTCACCCGAGACCGGAACCCGGCGCCGGTCCAGCCCTTCGGCGGCGAGGAGA
>NZ_JBSFRU010000507.1:0-2764 GCF_053589395.1 Nocardia sp. NPDC003345 | reverse complement strand
CGGCGGACAATTCCGACACCGGTCTCGTCACAGGAACTCTCGATTCCCATGACGATCACGACAGCACCTCGTCGGGGGTGCGGGCGAAGCCGGCGGGCGTATCGGTGAGCTCGGGCCGCCGCATCGTATAGGCGTCGGCGCCGCTGGGGTGGTAGTAGTTCTTGCGCAATCCGATGATGTGGAACCCGTGTTTGGCGTACAGCGCTATCGCCGCGGCGTTATCGGTACGCACTTCCAGGAACACCGGGCCGCCGCGCCGGCCCGCCTCCGCGAGCAGCGCCTCCAGCAGGACAGTGCCGATACCGGCGCGATGGCACGCCGGGTCGACTCCGATGGTGTGCACCTCGGCCTCGGGGTGTTCGGCGTCACCGAGCAGCGCGATACCCGCGTACCCCACCATCTTCCCGGCGTCGTCACGCGCGGTGATGTAGCGGTTGTACCGGGCCGCCAGTTCGGAGCGGAAGGCCACCGCATGCCACGGATCGTCTTCCGGGAACAGCAGTTGCTCGAGTTCCACGCACCCGTCGATATCGGTCGCCACCATGGGTTCGATGCGAATACCCAACGTTATGCTCCCATCCGGTCGAGGGTGCGGTAGCTGCGTTCCACGGCGTCGGGCCGGCGCAGATACAGCGGAACCAGTGGTTCGGGCGCGGCGCCGGACAGCAGCGCGGCCGCGGCCACGCGGACCAGCCCGGCCGGCGAGGGTGCCCGCGCGTCCAGCGCCGGCAGATCGAACAGCGGAGTGTGGTCCGGGGATCCGGCGATCACCGTCGCACCGGCGGGATCCAGATCGGCCGGTTTACCCACCTCGGGCCCGGCCGTGCGCAGCGCACCGCGTTCGCGATACCGCGCGGAATACACCTCGCGGCGCCGCGCGTCCGTGACGACCAGCAGTTCGTCATCGGGACCGAGCGCGTCCGCGCAGTCGGCCGCGACGGCATCGAGGCTGCATACCCCGTACACCGGGATACCCAGCGCGTCACCGAACGCGGCCGCGGTCGCCATCCCGACCCGCAGGCCGGTGAACGGTCCCGGGCCGATACCGGCGACCACGGCCCCGATATCGGCACGGGCGGCCCCGGCCTCGGCAAGGCATTCCAGGATCAACGGGGTGAGCGCCTCGGCGTGGGCGCGGGCATCGACGCGTACCCGGGCGGCGAGCGTGCGCGGGTGAGCGGCGTCCGATGCGGTCGCACCGGCGGCCACCTGCTCCAGTTCGACCAGCCCCGCCGTGACGGCAGGCGTCGCGGTGTCGACAGCAAGTGCAAGCATGATCTGGTCAACGATACCGGGTGACCTGCCCCACACGGTGGTGGCGCACGGCGCACGGCCGGTGGTCACCGGCGGCGGTGGCCGGCTAGTCGCCGGCGACGGTGTGCACCCACTCCCAAGACGCCCGGCGCACTTCGGATTCCGGTTCGCGCGACATCCGGACCAGCAGATGCCGCCCGGCCAGCCGCTCCACGACGCCGCTGCCCCACTCGACCACCACTACCGCGTCGTCGAGTTCGGTATCCAGGTCGAGCGCGTCGAGTTCGTCCAGGCTGCCGCCGAGCCGATAGGCGTCCACATGTACCAGCGGCACCGGCGGTCCACCCGCGCGCGTGCCCGGCGGATGCCGGCGGGCGATCACGAAGGTCGGGGAGCTGACCCGGCCGCCGACACCCAGCCCGGCGGCGATACCGCGTGTCAGCGCCGTCTTGCCCGCGCCCAGCGGCCCGTCGAGCACCACCAGATCGCCCGCGGCCAGGGTCGCGGCCAGTTCGCGGCCCAGTGCCTCGGTATCGGCGACGGTGGGCAGTTCACGTTCGCCGTGCTCAGCCACCAGTGGCCTCCGAGAGGTCGTCCTCGCCGACCACTCCCGCCCGCACCAGCAGACGGTCCAGGGCCGCATTGGTCTGTTCGGGGTACTGCAGTTGCGGCATATGCGCGCATTCGGTGACCCGCACGAGTTCGCAGTCACCGAGTTCACGTTTCAGCGCCCGGGAATTGCGGAACGGGATCACCAGATCCCGGGTACCGCCGAGCACCAGCGTCGGGATATCGCGTAGCACCGGCAGGGCCGCGGACGCGTCGTGCAATTCGATCGCCTTCAGGAACTTCACCACCGATTCGACCGGCGTGCGGTCGATCATCATGGTGGCGAAACGGGAGAGCGTCGGGCTCACCGGTCCGTGGAACGAACTCACATGCAGGATCGGGGTGATGAGATGCCGGGCGGTCACCCGGCCGGCCTGAACCAGCGCGGGCGCGGTGTGCACGGCCAGCCGGAAACCGTCGATCGCCGGGTTGCGCAGCAACTGGCCGATACCCGCGGAACTCACCTCGGCCGCCGCGGTGGACAGCAGGGCCACCGCCCGCACTCGTTGCGCGAACAGGCCACCGGCATGCGCGGCCGCCGCCAGCACCGCCATACCGCCCAGCGAATGCCCGACGAGGATCAGCGGACCGCGCGGCGCGCGGGCATCGATAACCGTCAGCAGGTCGCGGCCGAGCTGGTCGACGGTGCAGCTCTCGGTCTGCGGTGTCCCCGAACGCCCGTGTCCGCGTAGGTCGAACATCAGCAGCCGCAACCGCGACCCCCACCGTTGCGCCAAGTGGCGCCGCTGGAAATGGAAGGACTCCATACTGTTGCAGAAGCCGTGCACGAAAACGACGGTGGCGTCGGCATCGGCCGAACCCCATTCCCGGGTGGCCAGGCACACACCGTCGTCGGCGATCACCTCACCGGCCCGGTCGAGATCGATCAGGGCGAAGTTCT
>NZ_JBSFRU010000506.1:0-2852 GCF_053589395.1 Nocardia sp. NPDC003345 | reverse complement strand
CGTGGCTGGCACTGGTCGTGGTCGAGCAGGTCAACGCCACCAGCGGTATCGGTTATCTGATGACCCAGGCCCGGACCTACGGGCAGATCGACGTGATCGTGGTCGGACTGGTGATCTACGGGCTGCTGGGCCTGTTCGGCGATCTGGCCGTCCGGGCGCTGGAGAGGAGAGCCCTGTCATGGCGGCAGACACTCGCGGACTGACCGCGACCGCGGACACCGGCGGGCTCACCGTCCGCGTCCGCGATCTCACCCGGTCCTTCGGTGAACGGACCGTACTGGACGGAGTGGACCTCGATATCGCCCGCGGCGAGTTCGTGGCGCTGCTCGGGCGCAGCGGGTCGGGTAAGAGCACTCTGCTGCGCGCCCTGGGCGAACTCGACCCCGATGTGGCCGGTTCCGGTGAGCTCACCGTGCCGGGTGAGCGGGCGGTGGTGTTCCAGGATTCCCGGTTGCTGCCCTGGACCAGGGTCCTGGACAACGTAACTCTCGGGCTCGCCGGTCCCGGTGCCGCCCGCCGCGGCCGGGAGGCACTGGCGGAGGTCGGTCTCGCCGGCCGCGAGCGGGCCTGGCCCCGGGAACTGTCCGGCGGCGAACAGCAGCGGGTCGCGCTGGCACGCTCGCTGGTCCGGGAACCGGCACTACTGCTCGCCGACGAGCCCTTCGGCGCACTGGACGCGCTCACCCGGATTCGGATGCACCGCCTGCTGCAGGATCTGTGCGCCCGGCACCGGCCCGCGGTCCTGCTGGTCACCCACGATGTGGACGAGGCCGTCCTGCTCGCCGACCGGGTGCTGGTGCTCGACGAGGGCCGCATCTCGGTCGATATCGCCATCGAACAGGCCCGGCCCCGCCGGCACGGCGATCCCGCCTTCCTGCGGCACCGCGAACGACTCCTGACCGCCCTCGGTGTGGATACCGACCGAAACCAGTACGAGGACACCGCCCCATGAGCGAACCCCGCCGGCTCAGCCTGAACGCCTTCATCTATCCGGCCGGTCATCACGAGGCGGCGTGGCGGCATCCCGCCAGCCGGCCCGACCGCATCTACGACGTCACCTACTACCAGGAGATCGCCCGCACCGCGGAGGCCGCCACCTTCGACGCGGTGTTCTTCGCCGACGGACCGGCACTGCGCACCAATGTCGCCTACAACGCCGCGCCCGGCCTGGAGCCGATCACCCTGCTCACCGCCATCGCCGCCGCGACCACGCATCTGGGCCTGATCGCGACCGCCTCGACCACCTATTACGAGCCCTACAACCTGGCCCGGCTCTTCTCCTCGCTCGACCATATCTCCGGTGGCCGGGCGGGCTGGAATATCGTCACCACCGGAACCGACCTGGCTGCCGCCAATTTCGGGCTGGACCGCCATCCCGATCACGCCGAACGCTACGCCCGGGCGCGTGAATTCGTCGACGCGGTCACCGCGCTGTGGGACAGCTGGGAGGACGACGCGATCCTGCTCGATCGTGCGGCGGGCCGCTACGCCGATCCGGACAAGATCCATCCCATCCATTTCGCCGGCGAACATCTGCGGGTCCGCGGCCCGTTCAACGCCGCCCGCACTCCACAGGGCCATCCCGTACTGGTGCAGGCGGGCGCGTCCAACGACGGCCGAGCCTTCGCCGGCCGTTACGCCGAGGCAATCTTCACCGCGCATCAGCGACTGACGGACGCCCAGGCCTTCTACACCGATATCAAACGCCGGGCCGCGGAATTCGGCCGTGCCCCCGACCAGGTGAAGATCCTGCCCGGTATCAGCCCGTTCATCGCCGGCACCGAGGCCGAGGCATTGCGGCTGGAACGGGAGTTCAACGAGCTCACGGTGCCCGAATACGGTCTCGGCCAGCTGGAATCGCTGGCCGGCGAATCATTGCGGCGGCTGCCGCTCGACGAGCCGGTCCCGGCGGAACTGTTCGCCGACGCCGGCGATGTCACCGATAACGCCGCGAGCCGCCGCCAGGTCGTCGCCGGGATCGTCCAGCGGGAGAACCCGACCCTGCGCGGGCTGCTGCACCGGCTGGCCGGCGCCCGCGGGCATCGGGTGTTCGCCGGGGCGCCGGAGCAGGTCGCCGACACCATCGAGGAATGGTTCCGGTCCGGCGCGGCCGACGGTTTCAACGTGATGCCGCCCTACTATCCGGGCGGGCTGGAGATCTTCACCGAGACCGTGGTGCCGATCCTGCGGCAGCGCGGCCTGTTCCGCACCGAGTACTCCGGCACGACGCTGCGTGACCACTTCGGTTTGCCGACCCCGGCGAGCCGGTTCGCACCGGCTCCGGCGGCGGCGGTCTGACCGCCGGGCGGTACCGGAAACGGGACGGCGGACCTGTCAGGGCAGGTCCGCCTTCCCGTTTCCGGTGTACTTCAGGCGGCGCGCGCTCCGGACAACCCCCACTCCGCGGCGAGCAGCCGGTGCGAGGTCAGCCGGTCCTCGTGCCGGTGGGTCACGCTGGTGATCACCAGTTCGTCGGCGCCGGTCAGGTCCTGCAGAGCGGACAGCCGCGCGACCACCGCAGCCGGGGCCCCCACGAACTGCGTTTGCACCCGGTCGTCCACCAGTTGCCGCTCGTCGTCGGTCAGCGGGGGCGCGGTATCGGGATCCAGGAATTCGCCGGCGCCGGCCCCACTGCGGATCCCGGCCACCCAGTGCCCGTAGGTGGACGCGAGGTGGCGTGCCCGGCCCTCGTCCTCGGCGACCACGACATCGGCCGAGACCACCAGATAGGGCCGCGGGAACCGTGGGGAGGGCCGGAACGCGGCACGGTAGGCCTCGACGGTTTCCAGCACGGTTCCGGGTGAGACGTGATAGTTCGCGACGAACGGCAGCCCGAGCCGCCCCGCCAACTG
>NZ_JBSFRU010000505.1:0-2867 GCF_053589395.1 Nocardia sp. NPDC003345 | reverse complement strand
TCTCGCCTATGTGGATCCGGCCAGCCAGCTGCGCGACGGCTGGGTACTGGACACCAACGTCGGAAGATACGGCACCAACTACCTGCTCCGCGCCGCGACCGCGTACCGGGGGATCGGGGCGAACCTGGCGGTGGTGGTCATCTACCCGGCGTTGTTCGACGAGGCGGACGACAACGGCGACCCGCTGAATTTCGTCCTCCGGTTCGATCCGGGTCAGGCCCCGCCCGTCGCCACCTTCTGGTCGCTGACCGCCTACGATTCGGAGGGTTTCCTGGTGCAGAACCCGGCCGGCATCCAGACCGTCGGCCATTGGGAGGCACCCGAGTTCGCACCGGACGGCGCATTGGAAATCGCGGTGCAGGCCGCGGACCCGGGGCCGGGGGTGCCGCGGACCAACTGGCTGCCGATACCCGACCGGGGACAGTTCTCCCTGTTGCTGCGCATGTACAACCCGGATCAACGGGTGCTGGACGGACAGTGGTTCCCGCCGCCGCTGGTACCGCGCTGACGTCGGCTCAGATATTCGCGCCCTTGTCGCGGTTGCAGCCACGGCACAGGATCTGCAGGTTCGCCGCGCTGGTGGCGCCGCCGCGGCTGAGCGGAATGATGTGGTCGAATTCGAGGTAGTGGCTCTCCCCGCATTCCACGCAGCGCCCGCCGTCACGCTGCCAGACCTGCGCCTTCACCTCCTGCGGGATACTGCGCGAATCCCGCTGCCCGGGGGCCAGGACCAGCCGTTTGGCGATACGCAGCGCCCCCTCGAGCGCGGCGGCGAGGTAATCCGGATCGGCCGCGGCGAACAGTGCGCCACCACGGGCCGAGGTCGCCGCCACCACCACGGTGCCGTGTTCGGCGGCCACCGAGACGATGCGCGACCACGGGATCTCCACTCCCGCGCCCGGGCCCACGAACCGCAGTTTCTTCGTGCTCACGATGAGCCGGCCGTCGGTGTGTTTGGGACCGCGGGCCAGTTCCCGGATATGGGTGGCGTCGATATCGAGATAGACCAGCTCCTCGGCGTCGAGATGGAGGTCCGGGGTGTGGAGCGAGGGCAGTTCGCCTTCACGCAGGCGGGAGAGTTCCCGGCCCCGCCCCATCCGGGCGCGCAGGTCGTCGATCAGCGGACCGGACAGGGCCAGTTCGGTGATGGCGTGCTCGACCTCGTCGAATTCCCCGGCCGAGATCTGGCCGTCGGCGAAGGCGAAGGCGACCCGCCGCTCCACGTACTGCAGGGCCTCCGGTTGCAGGGCGGCGCGGGCGGCGGCGGCATCGATCCGCTGGTATCGCAGCGAGGCCCACAGCTCCTCCCAGTCGGCGCCGCGCGGTCCCGGCCCGCTCAGCACCCGCGCCGCACGGGTATGCCAGTGGACGAGGAACTCCTCGGTCTCCGCGGCGCAGGCCGAGCAGGGATGGTGCCCGCCGAACATCCGCCGCCGGCGGCGGGCGCCGCACCGGTCGCAGTCGTGCGGATGCGGGCGCGCCGACGGTCGTGTATCGGCGGTCCATTCCTCGCCGTCCCACCAGCGGAGCAGGGTGGGATCCTCGGGATCGCGGTACCAGTCCGCGCGACCGGAGCCCGGCGGGGCCGGGACCGGGGCGGATCGCGACGCGGTGACCCGGCGCAGGGATACCGTGCCCGGCGCCTGCCGGGCCGGGGCCTCGCGGGCGAACCGATCCCACGGCGCGGCCGGCGCGGTGGGTGCGGGCGTCTCGTCGAGCCGGTAGTGCGCGTTACCGGGATGCATATCGGGACGCTGCCGTCCGGGCTCGGTCACCGGCGCGGTACCCCCGTGCCGGGGGCTCCCGGGCGCGCTGCGGGGTGCGGCGGCCGGGTGCGGTGCATTCCGGCCGGTGGTGCCGTCCGCGGCGAGCCCGGTCGGTATCGCCGCCGTCCGGGCACCGGGGCTGTCATCCGGCACGGATTCGAGGGCCGGTCCGGTGCGGACGGCGGTGTCCCGGTCCGCGGTCCCCGCCGCGTTCACCCGGACCGCGCTCTCGTTCTGCCGCGAACGGATCGGGGTCACGTCCGCGCGCGGGGCACGCCGGTCGGACGAGAGATCGGTGGCCGCGGCCTCGTCCTCGACCTCGATACCGAATTCGGTGATCAGACCGGCCATACCGGTTGCCCAGCCCTGCCCGACCGCCCGGAAGCGCCAGCCGCCGTCCCGGCGGTAGAACTCGCCGAACATCATGGCCGATACCGATTCCGAATCGGCGACGGTGTACACCGCGACCGGCCCGTCGACCGCGTGGACGGTGACGCGGAGTTCGCCGACCTGCGCGAAGGTCGCCTCCTCCAGCGACCCCGACACCACGATCCGTTCCACCTCGGATTCGGTGCGCGGCAGTGAAACGCTCAACCGCGCCGTACCGGGCGCGGGATCCTGGTCTAGGGTCACCGCCTGCGAGATATGGCGCGGCGCGTTGTAGAACACGAGATCCCGGTCGCCCCGTACCGACCCGTCCGCGTCCAGCAGCAGGGCGTGCGCGTCCACCGCATGCTCCGACCGCCAGGAAATCACCACGGCCAGAAGAGATGTCGGTATCGGCGTATTGGCGCCCTTGCTCAGTTCCATCGCCGTCGAACTATGCCATGTGGCGCCGACACGCCCGCAGGCGCGCAGGTCATCGCTTTATTCGCGGAATATGCGGCAGAGTTGTGCCATGACCGATCCGGGGCAGCCGGGGGCGAAACGGCCGGCGGGCAGATCGGGTGCGCGCCGGGTGCCCACGCCCGCCGATGTGCTCGCCGCCGCCCAGTCCGCGGTGGACGCCGCGCAATCGGCCGCGGGCCAGGCGCTCGAGGCCGCTCAGCTGACGGCCGGGACGGCCTTCGATACGGCGGTACGGCTGCCACCGGCCTCGGC
>NZ_JBSFRU010000504.1:0-2879 GCF_053589395.1 Nocardia sp. NPDC003345 | reverse complement strand
CGCCGATCCGTCCATCGATATCTATTTCGACGCGCAGGTCACCGCACGGCTGCTCCGGCCACCCGCCGCACGCGCGCAGTACCGACACAGTCGCCGGCGACGGATGTTCCGGCCGCACGACGACACGAGGAGGCGATATGGCATCGACGACCGGCGACGATCCGGCACCCCGCTCCGGGCGGCCGCTCCCGCTGCTGTCCCTGGACACCGAGTTCTTCTGGACCTCGGGCGCCGACGGGCACCTCCGCGTCCAGGAATGCCGGGCGTGTTCGGCGCTGATCCATCCCCCGCAGCCGATCTGCCGGTACTGCCGGGCCCGTGATCTCGCGCCCCGGATCGTCTCGGGCACCGCGATACTGGCGTCGTTCACGGTGAACGAGCGCTTCGCGCTGCCCGGTCTGCCGCCACCGTATGTGGTGGCCACGGTGGCCCTCGAAGAGGACGACCGGGTCCGGCTGACCACCAATATCGTCGACTGCGATCCGGCCGAACTCACCCTGGGCATGCGGCTCGAGGTGGTGTTCCAGCAGGACGACGACGTCTGGCTGCCACTGTTCCGCCCGGCCGCCGAACAGGCCGGACCGGCCCCGCTGCCCGTCGACGAGATCCCGCCACAGGAAATCTCGCAGCACGTCGCGCCCATGCGCGGGCGCACCAAATTCGAGGACAGTGTCGCGCTCACCGGGATCGGTATGTCCGATATCGGACGCCGGCTCATGCGGCCTCCGCTGGAACTCACCGTGGACGCCTGCGAACGGGCCATCGCCGACGCGGGCCTGAGCATCGACGATATCGACGGCCTGTCCTCCTATCCCGGCGGCGGGAACCTCGGCGGTTTCGGCGAGGGCGGCGTCACAGCGCTCGAGGCGGCCCTGGGTATCAGGCCCACCTGGCACAACGGCGGTATCGAAACCTTCGGCCCGGGCGGGTCGGTGATCGCGGCGATGCTCGCGGTGCACGCCGGGCTGGCCACCCATGTGCTGTGTTTCCGCACGGTCTGGGAGGCCACCTTCAACGAGCTGATGAAACGCGGCACCATCACCCCGGGCGGCGGCGGCCGGACCGGCAGCTGGCTGAATCCGTTCGGCGCCACCTCCGCGGCCCACACCCTGGCGCAGAAGGCGCAGCGGCATTTCCACGATTACGGCACCACCCGCGAGACCCTGGGCTGGGTGGCCCTGAACCAGCGCGCCAACGCCGCCCTGAACCCGAGCGCCGTCTACCGCGACCCGATGACGATGGACGACTACCTGAACGCGCGGCCGATCACCACGCCGTTCGGTCTCTACGACTGCGATGTGCCCTGCGACGGCGCGGTCGCGGTGATCGTCTCGGCCGCCGAGGCCGCGGCGGATCTGCCGGTTCCGGCCATCCGGGTCGAGGCGGTGGGCACCCAGATCGTGGAACGTATCGAATGGGACCAGAGCACCCTCACCCACGAACCGCAGGTCCTCGGCCCGGCGGCACATATGTGGACCCGCACCGATCTGCGGCCCGACGATGTGGACGTGGCCGAACTGTACGACGGCTTCACCATCAACTGCGTGTCGTGGATCGAGGCGCTGGGCTTCTGCAAGATCGGTGAGGCCAAGGATTTCCTGGAGGGCGGCAAGAACATCGCCCGCGACGGCATCCTGCCGCTGAACACCCACGGCGGCCAGCTCTCCCACGGCCGCACCCACGGCATGGGCCTGCTGCACGAGGCGATCGTGCAGTTGCGCGGCACCGCCGGGGAACGCCAGGTGCGCGACGCCCGGGTCGCGGTGGTCTCCAGCGGTGGTCTCACCCCGGGCGGCGCCATGCTGCTGCGGAGTGAATCCTGATGGGCGGGCCGCCGCGGGGGGCGCGGTGACCCTGACCGAGTCCGAATTGGCGCCCGCCGATTCCGGCGGGCCGCTACCGGTCGTCGCCGAGGTACCCGAGGCCGGCGGTATCCCGGTCTCCGGCCTGCTGGCGGAGGCGGCCGCCCCGCGCGCGGTGGTGGTCGCCTTGCACGGCGGCGCGGTCGATTCCCGCTATTTCGATTGCCCCGGCCACCCGGAACTGTCCCTGCTGCGGCTGGGGCAACGGCTCGGATACACCGTGCTGGCACTGGACCGCCCGGGTTTCCGTAGTTCGGCGCCCTACGCCGAGCGTCTCACCGATCCCCGCCGCCGGGTCGATCTGATGTACGGCGCGGTCGACGCGCTGCTGGACGGATCCCCCCGGGGCGCGGGCGTTTTCCTGCTCGCTCATTCCGCGGGTTGCGAACTCGCGGTCCGGATGGCGGCGGCCGATCGCGGCGCGCGACTACTCGGACTGGAACTGGCCGGTACCGGGCGCCGACATCAGCCCGCCGCCCAGGAACTGCTGTGGGGCCCGGCCCGGATGGCCGGGCAGCGGCCGCAGGGAGTCGGGCGGCTGATCTGGGAACAACCCCGTCTCTACCCGCGCGATGTCCTGGGCGGGGCGAGCGTTTCCGCGCGCGGCTCGGCCCTGGAATCGCGTAACCTGCACGACTGGGCGGAACGGGATTTCCTCGGGCTCGCGCCCGATATCCGGATTCCGGTGCGCTACAGCCTCGGCGAATACGAACGGGTGTGGCGTAACGATCCCGAGGAGATGACGGCGGCCGGCACGCTGTTCACCGCGGCACCGCGGGTCGTGCTGAACCTCAGACCCAATACCGGCCACAACATCAGCCTCGGCCATACGGCCACCGCCTACCACCTCGATGTGCTCTCCTTCGCCGAGGAATGCCGCATCGCCCGCGAGACCGGACAGTTCTCCGGGCCCATCCTGCAATTCGACGGCGGCGCGACGGCGCCGCCGGAAAGGTAACCGATGGACGTCACCGATTTCGCCCTGTTCCTGCTCCGGCTGGTCGTGGGGGCGACCAT
>NZ_JBSFRU010000503.1:0-2926 GCF_053589395.1 Nocardia sp. NPDC003345 | reverse complement strand
GATGAACGAGGACGACGAGGCCGAGGACCGCTGCGGGCTGGCCCTGGCCCGCGCCGATACCCGGGCGCTGCCACGCGGCTTCCGGCGCTGGGCGGGCCAGGGCTCCTATATCCTCTGCGGCCACGGGTTCCGGCCGCTGTGGCTGCTGGGCTGGGTAGGTGTGCAGATAGCGCTGTTCACCGGGGCCGCGCTGCTGCTGGAGAACCGGCAGCGGGCCTGGCCCACGGTCTATATGGGCGTCACCAGTTTCCTCAACCCGCTCGGCTACGGCGATACCGGCGAACTGCACGATATCGCCCGGGTGTTGTTCGTGATCGAAGGGTGGTCCGGGGCCGTCTCCATGTCCGTCTTCTTCGCGCTGCTGGTGCGCAAATGGTTCCGGATGTGAACGGCGCGGCTACCACTCGGAGTCGAATACCTTGTGCCGCAGCGCGTAGAGCGTCGCGACCGCGATATTGTCGCGGAGCCGGCCCGCGAGGGTGTTCCACTGCCGGGAGAAGCCCGGTTCGTTCGAGAGCTCTTTCCACAGGGCGCGCAGGGCCGACGGCGTATGCGCCCCCGGCATCCACAGGCCGGTGAGATGTTCCAGCGCCGGTGCGAGAATGTCCACCCGGTCCCGGCTGTGCAGCGCGAACCGGTCGGCTTCCTCGAGCACCCCGGCCAGGACGGTCAGCAGCCAGTCGTGCGCGGCGAGATCCTCGCAGAAACGTTCGGCGGCCGCGAGATCGGCCTCGGTCCGGACTATGAGCCGGACCGTGCGGCAGGTCTCGTCGTCCAGGTGCAGGGTGGCGGCCGGACCGGTGCTGCCACCGACACGCGCGATCCAGCGCAGCCGGGTCGCGCCGGTCTGCATCGGCGGGTTCTGGTCCAGCCGCGGGTCGGCACGCAACCGGGCCAGCAGCCGTTCGCTGATCGAGGCGAGGTCGAGCCGCTCACCGGTGGCCGCCTGCGTGAGATAGCCGTCCGCCAGCGCCGTCGCGGCGGAGGTTCGCTCCGGTAACCGGCTGATGACCTCCGTGACGCCCTTCTGGCTGATGTAGTGCGACCAGGTCTGCCGTCCCCGTTCGGAGGCCCGCACGACCCGGGTCCGCGCCGAGGACTGCAACACTCTGCCGCCGGTCAGGGCGAGCCGGGTGGCGACCGTGCCGACGATACGAGCCGTCGTCTCGCCCATGAGCAGATCGCAGTCGACGCCGACGGCGGTGGTGGGGGAGATGCCCAGGGTGCCCGGTCGCTCCCGCCAGCGGACCGCGCTTCCGGGCATCAGCGCCAGTAACTCGCTCGCCTCGGCGCGACCCAGCGCGGCCGCCGAGGGCAGCAGACAGGTGCGGACCTCGCCCAGCACGACCAGCGGCGCCGTCGAGGCCATCTCAGGACCCGTCTAGTAGCAGATGCGAGAGGCGCTCGCTGATCTTGCGCGGTACCACCACCGGGACCGGGTCGGCGGCACCCGCCTCGATCGTCTGCCGTACGACATCGTCGTCCAGATCGAGGTGATCGAGAACCAGCCGGACGGCGTGCTCGATGCCGATATACCGCTTCGGCAGCATGGACAGGGTCTGGTAGGCCGCGAACGGCGCGGCGTCGGGATTGAGCCGCACCACCGGCGGAACCTCGTGCCAGCGGTGCGGCCAGGGCTCGCCGTGCCACGGCTGCGGTTCCGCCACCACGGCGCCGTGATAACGCAACATGCCCAGGCGCAGCAGATGCCAGACCGCCGCCAGGAACGGGCACGACCACCGGGTCACCGAGACACCGTCGACGATCTCGTTGCTCCACAGCTGGACATCCAGGAAGATCGAATGCTCGCGCCGGCCGAATTCCTCCGGCGGTGTATACGCGCGGCTGCGCATGGCCTGCGCCTGTTCGTATTCCGAGGAACGCCTGCCGTTGCACAACCAGCCCGATTCGGCAGTGGGCGGACGCCGCCCGGTATCGGGAGGCGCGGGTTCGGCGACGATCCGCGCGGCCACCATCTCGGCGACCGGGATCGGCTCGCCGGACGGCACTCCGCCGGCGAACGCCGAGGTCTGCCAGCATCCGGATTCGCGGGCGAGATAGTCGATGGTCAGCCCGGCGTCGTCGGCGGCGGCCAGCAATTTGCCGAGGATCTCGGCGGCGTCGGTATCCGGCTGGAAGTAGTCGTCGATCAGGTAACACGTACTGACCCGCACTTCCGGCCCGTATTGCATCCGGGCCGATTCCATGAAGGCTGCGACCAGAGGCACTATCCGGCGGAACTCCGAGCGCACCCGGACGGGGTCGCCGGTGATGTCGTTCAGGTAGAAGTGGCCGACTTCGATCGACAGATGCGACATGGGAACCGGCGCGATATAGGGCTGATCGGTGGCCTCGGTGTAAACCTGCCTGTCGGGCATCTAGAGCCTCTCCCAAGTCGCGATATCGGCGAGGCGCCGGGCCAGTTCGGTATAGGCCAGTGCGGTTTCGGGGTTGGCGATATTGGCGTTGACATCGCTGTCGAGAATCAACTGCTCACGCCATTGCAGAATGGGTTCCATCGGGGTCGAGCCGATCACGGCGGTCGACCCCAGCCGGTTCGCGGTGGCGAGTCGGCGCAGGGCCACATCCTGTTCCTGCAACCAGGCCGCCTGCGCCGCTCGCTGCGCGGTGAGATGGGAACCGGCCGCGGGCACCGCGGTCCGCACATATCTGGTCGATCCGAGCAGATCCTCCGGGTTGTGCCCGCTGGCCGTGCCGGTGCTCAGCAGGCCGTGCGGGCCGTAGACCAGGCCCGCGGCCGCCAGGATGTGCTGGCGCGTCCAGCGGTGGAAGATCAGCCAGCGGGCGGTACGGCGACGCAGCTGTGGCAGTGCAGTAGCCCGCAGCGCGATATCGAGCGCCGCGGAGCGTCCGGCGCTCAGATCGACCACCACCACTCGGAATTCCTGTTCCAGAGCGACCAGCA
>NZ_JBSFRU010000502.1:0-2929 GCF_053589395.1 Nocardia sp. NPDC003345 | reverse complement strand
CGGCCAGCAGGGCGAGCGCGGCGCGCAGGATCGTATCCGTATGGTCGGTCGGCGCGGCCAGGGTCCGTGACCGGGTGGCCCGGGTGAAATCGCCGAAACGCATGCGCAGCACCACCGTCCGGCAGCTACGATCGGCCGCGCGCAGCCGCCGCCCCAACCGGTCGGTGAGGCCGTGTACATACGCTTCGATCTCCTCCGGCGGCCGGACCCGGCTGCCCAGCGCCCGTTGCGCGCCGATGGATCGGCGGCGGCGCCCCGTCTCCACCCGCCGTGGATCGCGCGCCCAGGACAGCGCGTGCAGATGCCGCGCCGCCGCGGCCCCCACGATCGGGCGTAATCCGGATTCACCCAGTTCGGCCAGCTGCCCGATCCGCTCGACCCCGTGCGCGTGCAGCGCCCGCTCGGTGACCGGACCCACACCCCACAGCCGGTGTACCGGGAGCGGATGCAGGAAAGCCAGCTCGTCCGCCGGCTCCACCCGCCGCAACCCGTCGGGTTTGGCCACCGCGCTGGCGACCTTGGCCAGGAACTTGGTGCCCGCGATACCGACCGAGATCGGCAACCCGACCTCCCGGCGCACCCGCGCGCGCAGCCCCCGCGCAATCGTCTCCGGCGGACCCGCGATCCGCCGCAGCCCGGCGACATCCAGGAACGCCTCGTCGATCGAAATGCCCTCCACGATCGGTGTGGTATCGGCGAATATCTCGAACACCGCCTTGCTGGCCCGGCCGTACTCCGACATCCGGGGCGGTACCACCAGCGCGTCCGGGCACAACCGCAGCGCCGCCCCGATGTTCATCGGGGTCCGCACCCCCTTCGCCTTCGCCTCGTAACTGGCCGCCAGCACCACCCCGCCGCCGACCAGGACGGGTTTCCCGCGGAGTTCCGGCCGGTCCCGTTGCTCCATGGACGCGTAGAAGGAGTCCAGATCCGCGTGCAGGATCGAGGCGTGATCGCGGGACGCGATCCGGGGGCGCCGGGCCGGGCGCGGATCGGCGGTATTCGCACCGCTCTCGCTTCTGGCTGGACTTTCACCGCCGGATTCGAACATATGTTCACACTAGCAGTGTGGGTCGCTACTGGACACACGCGATGGTGTCGGTGGGACGACAGACTTTAGTTGTCACTTACAGACTGCAATTGTCCTTGGCCGCGGGGTCTGGTTGCTTCCTATCAGTCCGGGGACGTGAACAGGTGGTCCAGCTCTTCGGGCATGCAACCTATGCCTCGGAGTCGGGTGCCACTCCCAGGCGAGGCGCTTCCGGGCTACCGGCCTCGGCTGGATCACAGGCTTGACCTCACTCCAGATGCGCTGAGGTCTGCTGGGTCGCCTCTGATCCGCCTACGGGTAGGGGCCACATCGCGCTCGGCCGAACGACTCGGAGGACACAAATCCGACGACCGAGATCAACCACGACAACCTGTTCGATAGAGGAGGTCGGTGAGACGCGTCCAGTGGCAAACTGTTACAGGTGACGGGGATAGAGCCCACGCCGCTTATACGCGGGGGTGTGGCGTTGATCAGGCCGATGGAACTCCTCTATCGGCGGTGGTGGCCAGCGACAGATTCGGCATCGCTCGTAAGGCGGGCTGATGACCTTGCCCTGGCGGTAGAGCAAGCCGAGGGACGGCTACAGCGGGAGCTACGTGCAGGGCAAGGCTCATTCATGCCTGTGAGATTTAGCGTCGTAACCCCGGCTGCCTCGAAGAATAAGCGAGCCCGCTCAGGCAGAGTAGATGAGGTCGCCGCCTACTTCGACCAGCTCGAACAGCCACAGCGAATGGTTGTACTGGGAGAACCCGGCTCGGGAAAGACTGTAGCAGCTACCTATTTGGTGCGGGGCCTACTCGAACTACGCCGAAGCCTCACCGATGCGCGGTACAACGCCGCGCCCGTCCCTGTTCGAATCAACACAGCTGGTTGGGATGGCAAACAGGACTTTATCCCTTGGCTGGTCACCCGGCTACGGCGCGACTACCGATTGCCGCCCAAGCTCGGCCGAGCAATGGTCGACAACGGACTGGTTTTGCCCGTTCTCGACGGACTCGATGAAATGGACGAAACCAACGTTGCCACCGCTGGCCCCCGCGCACGGGCTCTACTCGACCGTCTCAATGAGTGGTCCGACCGTCCCGTTGTAGTGCTTTGTCGCAGCATCGAATTCGGGCGCCTGCAGCAGAAGGGTGGTGACAACGGCTTGCATGGGGCCAACACGATCAACCTGGACCCGTTCCCCGCAAAAAAGGCTGCTCGCCACCTCAGGAACATCCAGAAAAAGACCGGCGCTACCGCCCCCGCCTGGGGCCAATTCATTGCCCATCTCGATAACGAAGCCGACAGCCCCCTCTCCGGATGCCTGCAAAACCCTTGGATGCTCGGACTGACCCTTACCATCCTGCGCCATAGTCCCCGCACCGCTACCGCCCTGCTCGACTGCACTTCTCGAGAGGCTGTGCGCGAAGGCTTGTTCGCCGCTCAGATCCCCGCCGCGATCGCCGGTTCGGCCGATATCAAGCAACTCCGCGGCTACACCAGCAGTCAGGTGGAAAAATGGCTTCGGTCTCTTTCCCGATGCCTAGAGAAGCGCCGTGCCACCCCAAACCGCGATGGCACCGCAATACGCCTCGACGAAATCTGGGAAGTCAACGGAAACAATGGAATTCGGTACGCCTACACCGGCATCGTCGGGCTCGTGTACGTGCTTACAAGTGGGTACACGGTGGCACTCATGGGCTACGACCTCGTGTCCATGCCCACGTGGGTATTCGGCGTGGGATTCATCTTCTTGATCGGAAGCACCGGCGATCTCGACTCTCCAGCCAAGCGGGTGGCACTGACTGTACCCAGACGCTCCCGATGGGCCCAAGCTGCCGTATACAGCTTCCTATCCCTGTGGGTGTGTGGGCTCTACATCTGGGTAGCTTTCGG
>NZ_JBSFRU010000501.1:0-2934 GCF_053589395.1 Nocardia sp. NPDC003345 | reverse complement strand
AGCGCGGCCGCGGATTCCTCCGGTTCGTCCTCCTCGATGCCCGGCGATTCCAGCAGTTCCACCGGCGCGGCGGTGAACAACGCGGGCCGCTGCCGGGCGATCGGGCTGCCGTCCTCGGCCTCGGTGCCCTGCGGTGCCTCGTAGGGACCGGACACATAGCTGGCGTTGAACCGCAACGGATCCGAGGCGTCACTCTTCAGATAGCCGGAGCCCGGCACGCTCGGTAGATGGTAGGCATCGGTGATACCCAGCACTGCCCGGGACTCGTTCGCGGAGAAGGTCCGCAGGCCGATCCGGTAGGACAGATGCGATTCCAGGCCGCGCAGCTTGTTCTCCTCGAGACGCTGCGAGGCGAGCAGCAGGTGCACATGCAGTGACCGCCCCAGGCGCCCGATCATCACGAACAGTTCCGCGAAATCCGGTTTCTGCGAGAGCAATTCGGAGAACTCGTCGACCACCACGAACAACGCGGGCAGCGGATCCAGCGGGACGCCGGCGGCCCTGGCCTTCTCGTAGTCGTTGACATTGGCGTAGTTACCGGATGAGCGCAGCAGCTCCTGGCGGCGGTTCATCTCACCGGCCAGGGCGTCCTTCATCCGGTCTACCAGCGACAGTTCGTCTTCCAGGTTGGTGATCACGGCCGCGACGTGCGGCAGCGGATCGAGACCCAGGAAGGTCGCGCCGCCCTTGAAGTCGACGAGTACCAGGTTCAACGCGTCGGGGGAATGAGTGGTGACCAGCGAAAGCACCAGAGTGCGAAGGAATTCCGATTTGCCCGAGCCGGTGGCGCCGATGCACAGGCCGTGCGGGCCCATACCGTTCTCCGCCGATTCCTTGATATCGATCTCCACCGGTGACCCGTCCGGCGTGATACCGATCGGCACCCGCAGCCGTTCGCGAGCTGTCCGCGGCCGCCACACCCGGGCCGGATCGATCTGAGCGGCGTCGGGGATCTTCAGCAGGGCCATCAGGCCCGGGTCGGCGGTGGTGCCCTCCCCCAGGCTCACGATCTGCGCCGCGGTGGCGAGCCGATAGCGCGCCAGCGCCCGGGCGAACGCCTCCGCCTCGGCGATACCCACCACATCGGCGGTCGCGAATCGCTCGACCCCGGCGGCGCTCTTGGCCGACACCTCGCCGTTGGCACAGACGAGTTGCAGACCCCGGCGGGCGGCCAGCCCGTTCTCCGGGGCCGTCAGGTCCAGCACGGTGACCGAATCCAGGCCGGATTCGGCCACCAGCCGCTCGTTGCCGTTCACGTAGCCGTCGTCGATGACGATCACCAGATGCACCCGGCCCTGGGTGGGCTGCGGATTGCGCATGAACCGGCCACGCTCGAGCAACTCACCCGACAACGCGGTCTCGAGCTCCCCCAGCGACTGATACATCATCCGCACCGAGCCCATCCCGTCGCGCTGGGCGACATGCTGCAGATGCGGTAACCATTTCGCCCAGGACCAGACCGGCGCGTCGGGATCGCTGCATACCACGGCGACGGATAGGTGGTCGGGCCCGTGGAAGGTGGTCAGCTCCATGATCATCGACCGCACCAGGGTGCGGGCCTCGTCCGGATCACCGCCGATATTGATGGCCGGGAACGCGCGCAGCGATACCGCGGTCGGCAACTTGTGCACCACCGAATGGGTGCGCACGAACCGGCGCAGGGCCACCGTCGACACCGGTTCCAGATCTTCCAGCGGTCCCGTCTCCGGCCGGGCCAGTTTGGTGGCCAGCCGGTGGCTGCCCTCCCCGACCCGCACATGCCCGAAGTCCGGGTCGTTGGGGCGGCGCTCCCACATCCGGCGGGTACCCACGAGCGAAGGCAGATCGGCGGGCACGGGATGGCTCCAGCCCAGCGATTCCAGCTGTTTACCGCCGGTCCGGCGCACATCACGGCGCACCTGGTCGAGGTAGCGGAAGTAGTCCTTGCGTTCCTCGTTCAGCTCGACCGCGCGTTTACCGCCGCCGCCGCGATACCCCGCCATCATGCCGACCATCGACATGATCATCATCATCGGGAACATCATCATGAACGGGTTGGCCAGCATATTGCGGCCCATCATCGCCATCATGGCGATCATGCCGACCACGGCGATCACCATCACCACCGGCATGATCTTCATCATCAGCGGCGCCGGGATGGCCCGCGGTACCTCCGGTGGCGCCGTCAGGGCAACCTCCCCGCCGGGAGCGCGCGGCGGTGCGATCCGGGGCCGGCGGACAAAGCCTTCGGTAGCCATGGTTCCTTCTTCGATCGGCGGCGTGCGGTCGGGACCGGGCCGCTAGGGGTCCAATTCCAGGTCCAGGTCGCGGCGCGGGCGGCGGAACGGATAGGCCACCGCGGCGCCGAGGGCCAATCCGGACAGACACAACACCGAACCGGTGATCGCGATCCAGCGCTGCCGCGGATCGGGTCCCGGCGCGGTGACCGGCGCCGCGATCGGCGCGCCGTCCGCGGCGCCGACGCTCACCGGTACGGCCGGGAGCTCGGCGGTGAGCGCGGCGAGCGGGTCGATCAGACCGTGCCCGATACGGTCGTCGCGGCCGGTGCCCGGGCCGTGCGCGGTACGGGTGATCCGATCCATCACCTGTGCGGCCGTGAGCTGGGGAAAGCGCGATCGGATCAGCGCCGCGAGCCCGGCCACATAGGGTGCGGCGAAACTGGTGCCCTCCACCGAGCGGATACCGTCGCTGGTCTGCACACCGTCCACCAGACCGGTACCGCCGGGTTTGCTGTCCAGCGAGACGATCTCGCGGCCGATGGCCGCCACCTGCACCCATGGGCCGTTCAGCGAGAGTTCGGAGACCTGACCGGTCGGGTCCACCGATCCCACCGCGAGGACGTAGGGCGAGAACCACGCCGGACTGGCGACGGTGGCCACCGACTCCCAGCCGGAGCCGGAGTTCTGGTCCTTACAGGCGCCGTCGGTCTGCAGG
>NZ_JBSFRU010000500.1:0-2957 GCF_053589395.1 Nocardia sp. NPDC003345 | reverse complement strand
GCTGCGGGAGTTCGCGGCCCTCGGCGCGGCCGACGGCACTGCCTCCGAGGCGCGGATATACGCGACCCCACAGGAATTGCTCGACGACCTCGACGCCGTCGACGACTCGCTCCGGCGTAGCGGCGACGAGCTGCTCGCCGACGACCGCCTCGCCGCGCTGCGTCACGCGGTGGAGACCTTCGGGTTCCATCTGCAGGGCCTGGATATGCGGCAGAACTCCGAAACCCATGAAAAGGTGGTCGCCGAACTGCTGGCCTGGGCCGGGGTGCACGCCGATTACGCGGGTCTGGACGAATCCGAGCGGGTCGCGCTGCTCACGAGCGAACTGCGGACGCGCCGCCCGCTGCTGGGGCCGCGGGCGCGGTTGAGCGAACTGGCCGATAAGGAGCTGGGCATCATCCGGGCGGCCGCCGAGGTCGTGGCCGCCCTGGGCCCGGAGGCGGTGCCGAACTACATCATCTCGATGTGTACCTCGGTCAGCGACCTGCTCGAGGCGGCGCTGCTGCTGAAGGAGGGCGGGCTGCTCGATCCCGGCACCGCCGGCGGCGCACCGTCCTGCCCGGCCGGTATCGTGCCGCTGTTCGAGACGATCGAGGATCTGGCGGCGGGCGCGGCGACTCTCGGCGCGGCGCTGCGGGTACCGGAGTACCGGGACCTGGTGTCCGCGCGGGGTATGCGCCAGGAAGTGATGCTCGGGTACTCCGATTCCAACAAGGACGGCGGCTACCTCGCCGCCAATTGGGCGCTCTACCGCGCCGAACTGGACCTGGTGGAATTGGCCCGCGAGCACGGTATCCGGTTGCGGCTCTTCCACGGCCGCGGCGGTACGGTGGGCCGCGGCGGGGGCCGCAGCTACGACGCGATCCTGGCCCAGCCCGCCGGCGCGGTGCGGGGCTCGCTGCGGCTCACCGAACAGGGCGAGGTGATCGCCGCGAAATATGCCGAACGCGGTTCGGCGCACCGCAATCTGGAATCACTGATCGCGGGCACCCTGGAATCCACCCTGCTCGATGTCGAGGGCCTGGGTGCGGACGCCGAGCCGTCGTACGCGCTCATGGACGAACTGGCCGCCCGCGCCCGCGCGGCGTATGCCCGGCTGGTGCACGAAACCCCCGGTTTCGTCGACTACTTCCGGCAATCCACACCGGTCGCCGAGGTCGGCGACCTCAATATCGGCAGCCGTCCCGCCTCCCGTAAACCGACGAGTTCGGTCTCGGATCTGCGGGCCATTCCGTGGGTGATGTCGTGGAGCCAGGCCCGGGTGATGCTGCCCGGCTGGTACGGCACGGGTGCGGCGCTGGAGGAATGGGTCGGCGGCGATCCGGAACGGCTCGCGCGGCTATCGGATCTGTACCGGCGCTGGCCCTTCTTCCGGACCGTGCTGTCGAATCTGGCGCAGGTGATGGCCAAGAGCGATCTGGCCATCGCGGCCCGCTACGCCGAGCTGGTCGAGGACGGCGATCTGCGCGACCGGATCTTCGCGATGATCGAATCCGAACACGCCCGCACCGTCGCGATGCACGCCGCGATCACCGGTAACGACCATCTGCTCGCGGACAACCCGTCGCTGGCCGAATCGATCCGCAACCGGTTCCCGTATCTGGAGCCGCTGAACCGGATGCAGGTCGAACTGTTGCGGCGCCTGCGCGGCGGTGACGATTCCGAGCTGGTCAAACGCGGCATCCTGCTGACCATGAACGGCTTGGCCACCGCGTTGCGCAACTCCGGCTGACGGCCGGGGCCCGGCGTAGGTCCCGGCACCGGCGATCTCGTGCGCGGGGGTGGCTTTCAGGCCCGGGATTCGTCCGGTCGTGCGCGGCGGTCCGGATCGGTGTCCTCGGCGGGCAGGGTGAAATCGGCGAGTTTCGTACTGGGGCCGCCGGCCATGATTCGGCGGCGCAGCGCGGCCGGAAGGCGAGGCAGCACGCGCAACGCCGCTTCGTTGAACCGCAACTGCGCGCGCGACCGCGGCACACCGCGGCGTAACACCGCCGGCGCGACCTCGGCGCAACGGCGGGCGTAATCGCCGAGCTGTTCCCGGTAGGCCGCGAAGGCCCGGCCGGGTTCTCCGTCCGCGTCCGCCAGTGCCCGCGCCAGGAGGTAGGCCCCGACAACGGCCAGGGTGGTACCGCCGCCGACCGCCGGGCCCGGCGCGTATCCGGCGTCGCCGACCAGCCCGACCCGGCCCCGCGACCACGAATCGAGCCGGATCTGGCCGATGGCGTCCAGGTAGAAGTCCTCGGCGCGATCCATCTCGTCGAGTAGGCGGGGGATCTCCCAGCCCTCGTTCCCGTACTCCGCGCGCAGCAGCCGGCGCTGCGCACCGATATCACGATGGTCGAAATCCGGTTCACCGGAACGGCGGAACAGGAAGACCGCGCGGGCCTCGCCCGTCTGCCATACCGGGTACATCGCGGCGATCCGGTCCACCGCGTTGTAAAGGATCGTCCGTTCCGACAGCTCACGGTAATTCGGCAGGGTCCCGACCGCCAGGTAACCGCCGAGATGGTGCCGGAGCCCGTCCTCGGGGCCGAATACGAGGCGCCGCACCGTGGAATGCAGACCGTCGGCGCCGATGACAAGAGCGAACCGGCCGGTGCGCCCGCTGTCGAAGGTGACATCGACCCCGTCGGCGTCCTGGGTGAGGTCGGCGATCGAATCCCCGAAACGGTATTCGACCCGGTCGCCGGTGGCCTCGTGCAGGATCGCCGCCAGTTCACCGCGCATGATCTCGAGATGCCGCTCGTCGGCGAAAGCCTCAGAGAAATCGCGTAGGTCCACCTCGATCGCGGAGCGCCCCGGCCGCTCGTAGCGCAGCACTGTCGATTCGGTGCTCGCGGCACGCAGCCGCGGCACCAGACCCATACGGTCCACGACGTCGGTGGCCGGGGCGAACAGGTCCACCGCGTGGCCGCCCAGCCCCAGCCGGGGGCGGGGCGTTCGTTCCACCACCACCG
>NZ_JBSFRU010000499.1:0-2989 GCF_053589395.1 Nocardia sp. NPDC003345 | reverse complement strand
ACCCACACCGGGCGGACGCCCGGGTCGAGGCGGCCGGGACCAGCGAAGGTAACGACCGCGCTACGGCGGACAATGTAATGATGGAAGACTGCGAGAGCCGCAGCGGTCGAACATGCCCGGACGCGGTGCCGCCGCTGCGTCCCGGGCGCATCCGGCCGCCCGGCGCGTAGTAAGTAACTGCAGGTGAGGTAGGTTGATGGGCTCTGTTGTCGGTGACCGGAGGGTTCATCTCCAGGAAGTGATGCGAGGATGACCCGAACGGCACGCACTCGGCCCACACGCGCCCGGCGCCCCCGGTTCACCGGTCTTCCCCAACTCCTGGCCGCGGCGGTGGAGACCAATCCCACCGGAATCGCCCTCCGCGGCGCCTACGTCGGCGGTGAACCCGGTCAGCTCACCTACGCGGAGCTCGACGAACGTTCCAACCGGCTGGCCCGGTTGCTCATCGCCCACGGGGCCGGTCCGGAAAGTCTGGTCGCGGTCGGTATCCCGCGCTCGATCGATTCGGTGGCCGCGGTGTGGGCGGTGGCGAAAACCGGCGCCGGATACGTACCGGTGGACGTCAACTACCCGCCGGACCGGATCAACCATATGGTCACCGATTCCGGTGTCGTATTCGGCCTGTCGGTCGCCGATACGGTGGCCGAACTGCCGGATGCCGTGGAATGGCTGGCGGTCGACAGCCCGGAAACCGCCGCCCTGCTCGCGGAGTACCCGGCCGATCCGGTGTCCTTCGACGAGCGGCTGCGCCCCCTGCGCGCCGAGCACCCCGCCTATGTCACCTACACCTCGGGGTCGACGGGCAAACCGAAGGGTGTGGTGGTCACCCAGGCCGGACTGGCCGGGTTCTGCGCCGAGCAGGTGGAACGATTCCTGGTGGATTCCACCGCTCAGGTCTTGCACATCATCTCGCCGTCCTTCGATGTCGCGATTCTCGAATTGCTGATGGCGGTCGGCGCCGCGGCGACCATGGTGGTGGTCCCGCCGTCGGTGTACGGCGGTGAGGAGCTGGCCGCGCTGGTGCGGCGCGAGCGGGTGACCCATATCGTCATCACCCCCTCCGCCCTGTCGTCGACGGACCCGGCGGGGCTCGACGATGTGCGGGTGGTGGTCGTCGCCGGGGAAGCGTGCCCGCCGGAACTGGTGCGCCGATGGGCGGGGACGCTGGTGGACGGCCGGCCCCGGAGCTTCTTCAACGGGTACGGGCCCACCGAGGCCACCATCCTCGCCAATATCAGCGGCCCGCTGACGCCCGACGAGCCGGTCGATATCGGCCCGCCGGTGCGTCATGTCACCGAATACGTCCTCGACGACCAGTTGCGCCCACTGCCGACCGGGGTGACCGGTGAGCTCTATATCGCCGGTATCCAGCTGGCGCGCGGCTATCACAACCGCCGGGGCCTGACCGCCGAGCGGTTCGTGGCCAACCCGTTCGACGAGGGCGGGGCCCGGATCTACCGCACCGGCGACCTGGCGCGCTGGCGCGCGAACGGTTCGGTGGAATACCTGGGCCGCAACGATTTCCAGGTGAAGATCCGCGGTTTCCGCATCGAACTCGGCGAAATCGATGCCGTGCTCACCGAACACGAATCGGTGGATTTCGCGGTCACGGTGGGCTACGAGCCGCCCAGCGGGGCGACCGTCCTGGCCGCCTATGTCCATGCGGCGAGCGGGGCCGCGGTCGATACCGACGAGCTGATCGCCCTGGCCGAGAGCCGCCTGCCCGCCTACATGGTGCCGGCGAGTATCACCGTGCTGGAGGAGATCCCGCTGACCCCGGTCGGGAAGCTGGATCGCCGGGCACTACCCGAACCACAGCTGCACACCACCGAGTACCGCGAGCCGCAGACCCTGCTGCAGAAGCAGGTCGCCGCCGTATTCACCGACCTGCTGCATCCCGCGGATCCGGTCGGCGCCGACGACAACTTCTTCGAACTCGGCGGCAATTCGCTGATCGCGACCCAGGTGGTGGCCCGGCTCAGCGCGCTGGTGGACGCCAGGATTCCGGCCCGGATCCTGTTCGAGGCCGCGACCGTGGCCCAGCTCGCCGAGAAACTCGAGGAACTCGGCGAGGCCGGTGCCGAGCATCGGGCGCTCACCGCACGGCCGCGTCCGGAGCGGGTACCGCTCTCGTTGGCCCAGCGCCGGATGTGGTTCCTGAACCGGTTCGACGAGCAATCCGCGGCCTACAGCATTCCCATCGCGGTGCGCCTGTCGGGCGAACTGGATGTGGCCGCCCTGCGCACGGCGATCGATGATCTCGTGGATCGGCACGAGGTCCTGCGGACCTACTATCCGGAAACCGACGAGGGTCCGGTACAGGTCGTGCGGCCGCTCGGCGAGCCGGTGGTCGGACTCTCGGTCCGGGCCGTGGCCCCGGAAGCGGTCGAGACCGCCCTGATCGAACTGCTGTCGAGGTCCTTCGACGTCACCGAAGAGGTGCCGCTGCGGGTCGCGCTGTTCGAGATCGAGGGTGCGGAAAACGAATACGTGCTGGCGGTGGTGGTGCACCATATCGCCGGCGACGGTGCGTCGGTGGCGCCGCTGACCCGTGACCTGATGATCGCGTACGCGGCGCGGGCCGCGGGCGCGGCACCGGGCTGGCAGCCGCTGCCGGTCCAGTACGCGGATTTCGCGCTGTGGCAGCGGGAGCTGCTCGGCGACGAATCCGATCCGGAATCGGTGGCGCACAAGCAGATCGAATACTGGCGCGCGGCGCTGGCGGATCTTCCGGACCAGCTGGAGCTGCCCGCGGACCGGCCGCGTCCGGCCGTGCAGTCCTATGCGGGTGGCCGGATCGCGGTCCAGATCGACGCCCCGACCCATGCGGCGCTGCTGGAGGTGGCGCGCGCGGCTAATGCCACCCCGTTCATGGTGATCCACACCGCGTTCGCGGTGCTGCTGTCCCGGTTGTCCGGCACCGACGATATAGCGATCGGTACGCCGATGGCGGGTCGTGGTGAACAGGCCCTCGACGATCTGATCGGTA
>NZ_JBSFRU010000498.1:0-3010 GCF_053589395.1 Nocardia sp. NPDC003345 | reverse complement strand
TGATAGTGCTGGGGACCCTCGGGGTCGCCCAGTTGCCAGCGCACATCCAGCAGGCGCAGGTTCTCGTCCGTCGATTCCCGGAGTTCGTCCGCCGAGATCAGTACCGCGTTCAACGCAGCTCCTCGTCCAAACGTCTGGATCAGATTTTCGTCACCGTACGCGGACGCGGCCTGTGAAGTCCACGCGGACACGGGTATCGGCGGTGCCGGAGACCGGCGATCAGATGCGGGCGAGCAGGGTCAGCGGGTCCTCGAGCAGCCCGGCGACGGTCGCCAGGAACCGCGCCGCGAGTTCCCCGTCGATCATCCGGTGGTCGAAACTCAGGGTGAGCGTGATGACGGAGCGAATGGCCGGTTCGTCCCGGAAGACCCACGGCCGCCGCTTCACCGCACCCAGGCAGAGGATCGCCGCCTCACCCGGGTTGACCAGCGGAGTTCCGGTATCGACCCCGAAAACCCCCACATTGGACAGGGTGAACGTCCCGCCGCGCAGATCGGACAGTCCCGCACGCCCGTCTCGGGCCGTCTGTGCCAGCCAGCCGATCTCCCGGCACAGTTCCCGCAGGCTCAGGGTCTGCGCGTCCTTGATATTGGGCACCAGCAGGCCGCGCGGGGTCGCGACCGCGATACCCAGGTTGACGTAGTACTTGGTGACGATCTCGGAATTGGCCTCGTCCCAGAACGAGTTGATACCGGGGAATTCGCCGAGCGCGGCCAGCACCGATTTCGCGACCAGCGCCAGCGGCGTCAAGGTGAGACCGTCGAACGCCTTGGTGGCACGCAGATGTTCCAGCAGTTCCAGCGAAGCGGTGATATCGACGGTGATCGAGGTGGACGCCTGCGGGATCATCCGGGCACTGGCCACCATCGCCTCGGCGGTGCGTTTGCGGATCCCGCTGACAGGTACCCGTTCCTCGCGCGCCGCCCGTCCGGCGGTGGCCGTCCCGGTCTCCGGGGGTTCGCCGCCCTCCTCGGTGCGGGTACGCCGATCCGGTTCGGAAACCGGCACCGCGCCACGGACATCCGCGACCGTCACGGCCCCCTGCGGTCCCGAACCCGCGACGTACCAGAGGTCGATACCCAATTCCCGGGCCAGTTTCCGCGCGCCCGGTGTCGCCGCGACCCGCTCGCCCCCGTTCTCGGTGGTCCGCGGGGCGCCACCGAACTCTCCCCGGCCGGGCCGGATGGCGCCGGTCGTGGCGCCGTCGTCACCGACCGGCGCACCGATGACTCCGGCCTCGTAAGCCAGCGCGTGGTCCCCGGCCGGTGTCGCCCCGGTCCCACCCTGATCACTTATCACGTTATCCCCCAACGGTTTCCGTCCACCCCGCCGCCGGCTCGTCTGTTTCTCCTCGGACGGTCCGTAGCCCACCAGCACCGATGTCTTGCCGTTGCCCTGCCCGGCGGCGGTACGGATCCGCAGCAGCGGCGCCCCGACCTCGACGGTGGTACCGGGTTCGGCGAGCAGTTCCACCACGGTCCCCGCGAACGGCGACGGCAGCGCGACCACCGCCTTGGCCGTCTCCACCTCCGCGATCGTCTGGTTCAGCGCGACCTCGTCGCCCACCGCCACCGTCCAGTTCTGCAATTCGGCATCGGTGAGTCCTTCGCCGAGATCGGGGAGCCGGAACTCCAGGATCTCGCCGGACCCGGCGGTACGGGTGTCGTCGTCCACGGTGGGCACCTCCGGCTGGCTCGCGAGTGGCTGGGTCACCTCAGGCCGCGAGCGAGAGGTCGACCGCCGCCAGGATTCGGTCCGGGTCGGGCAGATGATGCTTCTCGAGCTTAGCCGGAGGGTAGGGGATATCGAATCCGCCGACCCGCCGCACCGGCGCCTCGAGGCGGTAGAAGCAGCGTTCGGTGATCCGGGCCGCGATCTCGGCGCCGATTCCCCCGGTGACCGGCGCTTCGTGCACCACCACCAGGCGGCCGGTACGGTCCACCGATTCGGCGACGGTGTCGATATCGAGCGGCGCCAGGCTGCGCAGATCGATGACCTCCAGCGAGAGCCCTTCCTCGGCAGCGATTCTCGCGGCCGTCAGCGCCGTCGCGACCGTGCCGCCGTAGGCGGCCAGTGTGGCGTCGCTACCGGGGACGACGACCCGGGCCCGGTCCAGCGGCAGTTCGGCCGCGGCGGTGGGATCGAACTCGGCCTTGTCCCAGTACCGGCGTTTGGGTTCGAAGAAGATCACCGGATCGTCCAGGGCGATCGCCTGGCGGATCATCGTGTAGGCGTCGGCCGGGTTGCTCGGCGACACCACCCGCAGCCCCGCGGTATGCGCGAAATACGCCTCCGGCGATTCGGAATGATGCTCCACCGAACCGATCCCGCCACCGTAGGGGATCCGGATGGTCAGCGGTGCCCGTACCTTGCCTCGGGTCCGGTAGTGGATCTTGGCGACCTGGGCGACGATCTGGTCGAACGCGGGGTAGACGAACCCGTCGAACTGGATCTCGCACACCGGCCGGTACCCGCGCAGCGCCATCCCGAACGCCGTGCCGATGATCCCGGATTCGGCCAGCGGCGTATCGATGACCCGGCGGTCGCCGAAATCCTTCTGCAGCGCGTCGGTGACCCGGAAGACGCCGCCCAGGCGGCCGATGTCCTCGCCCATCAGCACCACCTTGGGATCGTCCTCCAGGGCGGTACGCAACCCGGCGTTGAGCGCCGCGGCGAATGTGGTGATCATGAGCGGACCCCTTCCCCGCGCGGACCGGGCACGGCGGCCTCGGCCGGCTCGTCGGCCAGGTAGGCGGCGTATTCGGCGCGCTGCGCGTCGAGCAGCGGATGCGGTGCCGAGTAGACGTGTTCGAACAGCGCCGACGGGTCGGGGTCGGCCATGGTGAGGATCTCGGTGCGCATCCGGGCGGCTTCGGTATCGGCGCGTTCGTCCAGCCGCCGCTGTGCGGCGGGGTCGAACAGGCCCTCGCGTTCCAGCAGCCGCCGGACCCGGAGGATGGGATCGCGCCCGGCCCATTCCTCGAGTTCCGCGGCGGCCCGGTAGCGGGTG
>NZ_JBSFRU010000497.1:0-3022 GCF_053589395.1 Nocardia sp. NPDC003345 | reverse complement strand
GACCGGGGGTCCGCAACAACTATCGCGGACTCGGCGTCGATCTGGCCGTCACCGAACCCGACCCGCGCCGACGGGCCGCCCTGATCGCCGCCGAGCTCGCGAGCCGCCGGCGCCGTGCGGCGCATCCACTGTTGAATGCGCAGGACGCGGTGACCGAGATGGTGCCGCCGATTCTGTTGCGCCGCGATGTCGGCAGATATCCGATCGACCTGGTGCCCGCCGAGATCACCGGGCATACCGTGGTCTCGAGTGTGAACCGGGGCCCCGCCGATCTCGCTCTCGGCGACGCCCCGGTGCTGTTCACCGCCGGCTTTCCGGCACTCGGCAGCGTGATGCATCTCACGCACGGGATCCACGGTCTCGGCGAGACGATCACGCTGTCCCTGCACGCCGACCCGGAGACGGTGCCGGATCTCGGCCATTACGCCGGTCTCCTCCGCGACGCGACCGCCGAGGTCAGCGCCCGGCTCCGCTGACCGCGGGGCCGCCGGCCTCCGCCAGCCCGGCCAGCGACCGCGGCAGCGGCCCGCTGTGCAGTACCCCGAGGCGCTGGGTGGCCCGGGTGAGCGCGACATACAGTTCCGCCGCACCGCGCGGCCCGTCGGCCAGAATCCGGTCCGGTTCGACCACCAGCACGGCATCGAACTCGAGGCCCTTGGTCTCCGACGCCGCCACGGCACCCGGTACGCCCGGCGGCCCGATCACCACGCTGGTACCTTCGCGCCCGGCCTCGGCCGCGACGAACTCCGCGACGGCGGCGCGCAGCTCGTCATCGCCGGAAAACCGGCGAGACCACGGCGGCACCCCATTGGCGCGGACCGATTCCGGCGGGGTGATCCCGGGCGCGAACTCGGTGAGAACCGCCGCGGCGACGGCCATGATCTCCGCCGGCGTGCGGTAGTTCACCGACAGCGACCGGTACAGCCAGCGACCCGGTACATAGGGCTCGAGCATCGTGTCCCACGACCTCGCCCCGGCGGGCGAGCGCCGCTGGGCCAGATCACCGACCACCGTGAAGGAATGGCGTGGGCAGCGCCGCATCAGGACCCGCCAGTCCATCTCGGAGAGTTCCTGCGCCTCGTCGACGACGATATGCCGGTAGGTCCAGTTGCGGTCCGCGGCCGCCCGATCGGCCAGATCGCGGGTATCGCGTTCGACGAACCGTTCCGCGAGATCCTCGGCGTAGAGCAGGTCCTGGGCGAACAGATGGTCCTCGTCGTCCATCATGTCCTCGCGGCCGGTCATCATATCCAGTACTCCCGCCGCGTAGCGGGCCTGTGCCCGCTGTTCGCGTTCGGCGGTCCGATCCTCGGATTCTCCGGCGCCCAGCAGGTCGACCAGTTCGTCGAGCAGCGGTGTATCCGAGACCGTCCACGCTTCGCTGTCGGCGCGCAGCAGCACCGGGTCCGCGCCGGCGGCCCGCAGGCGATCGGCGGACGAGTACAACCCGGCCAGCAGCGCCTCCGGTGTGAGGATCGGCCAGAGGTCGTCCAATGCGGCGGTGAAGGCCGCGCTGCCCGCCAGTTCCTCGACCAGATCCTCCCGGAGCTGTTCCCACGCCTCGCGGTCGTCGCGGGTCAGCCAGCCGCGGGCGATCCGGCCGATGGCCCGCTCGGTGAGCACATAGGTGACGATCTCGATGAATTTCGCGCGCGCCTCGTTATGCGGCAGCCCGGTCGCGCGGGCCTCCTCCCGGGCCCATTCCGCGGTCGCGGCGTCGATCCGCACCGTGGCGTCGGACAGTTCGATGAACAGCGGCTGCTCGGGTAGTCGCTGCCGGTCTGCGATCGCCGCCGCGAGGACCTCCAGGATCGCGCGGGAGCCCTTGATCCGTGCCGCCTCCGGGGTGTCCTCCGCGGTGACGTGCAGCCCGGGGACGAAATCGCCGGTGGTCATGAACACCACATTGGATTCGCCGAGCGAGGGCAGTACCCGGCCGATGTGGTTCAGGAACGCCGGATTGGGACCGACGACCAGCACACCGTTGCGCTCCATCCGTTCCCGCTGGGTGTAGAGCAGATAGGCGACGCGGTGCAGGGCCACCACGGTCTTACCGGTGCCCGGGCCGCCCTCGATCACCACCACGCCCGGATGTTCCAGCCGGATGATCTCGTCCTGCTCGGCCTGGATCGTGGCGACGATATCGCGCATCCCCGGACCCCGCGGCGCGTCGACCGCGGCCAGCAGCGCCGCGTCGCCGTGCCCATCCCCGGACCGTTCGCCGTCGGGCCGGCCGAAGATCTCGTCGGTGAAATCCAGCAGTCGCCGGCCACGGGTGTGGAATTGCCGGCGCCGCCGCATGTTCTCCGGTGATGCGCCGGTGGCGACGTAGAAAGCCCGGGCGGCCGGCGCCCGCCAGTCGAGCAGCAGCGGCTCGTATTCGTCGGCTTCGTCGAACAGGCCGATCCGGCCGATATAGCTGCGCTCGCCGGTGACCGAGTCCAACCTGCCGAAGCACAGTCCGTTATCCGCGACGTCCAGCCGCTTCACCTCGCGGGCCAGGGTGCGGACCTCGACATCGCGGTCCACGAGTGTCCCGCCGTTGCCACGCAGCGCGGCGGAGTATCTGCCCTTGGCCTGCGCGCGCTCCTCGTCGAGTCGCGTATAGAGCCCGGCCACGTAGTCGCGCTCGGAGCGCAGTTCGTCCTCATATCCCGGAGTCGGCACAAGCCCGCCTTTCTGCAGGTTCTGGCTTCGGCGGGCAATTCTGCGGCATCACCCGGGTCTTGCCGCAAGGCCCCGGGTGCGGTATAGATTTGATTCGGGAGGAACTGCTACGGCGCTCGATCAGTTCGGTTCGATATCCAGCTCTTCGCGGGTGGCGATGATCAGATCGCGCTCGGAGGCCCGCACCTCGGCCAGCAGCTGCGTTTTGTGGTCGAGCGCGGCGCGGATCTCCTCGTCGGGGGCGTCCTGTAGCTTCTTGCGCTGCAGGGTCAGCGCGGCCAGCAGTGCGTCGGAGAGGGTATCGGCCAGTTGCCGCCACTGCTTGTAATGCGGATCCGAGCCGACCAGACGCAGG
>NZ_JBSFRU010000496.1:0-3038 GCF_053589395.1 Nocardia sp. NPDC003345 | reverse complement strand
GACCAGAGGGAGGGAGCGCAGCGACCGACCGCCGGGAGTGAAGACCCGGGGTTAACAGGGCCCCACCCTCGAGCGGCGGAGCCGCTCCAAAATCTCGGCGTGGCCCGTCCAATATTTCTGTTAATCTCCCCGTCTCCTGAGACTCTCCTCGGTCGGCTAGCGTGCGGGCGTTCAGCCCGGAACAGGAGTTCACAGTGAAACCTCTCGCGCTCTTCGTCGCCAATGAACCGGCCGCTTCGCGGTCGCGTGTGACCTGCCGTTACAAATGCGGAAACGCCTGCTTCCACGAGGTCCCCAACACCTCGTCCAACGAGTATTTCGGCGATATCGTCGCCGCGATCTCCCGGCGCCGGATCCTGCAGGGCGGGGCGGCGGCGGTGGTCGCGTTCGGCGCGATGGGCGCGCTCGCCGGGTGCGGTACCGATACCGAGGTCGAGACGGCCGCCGGTGCCGGGAGTACGGGCACCGGGTTCACCCCGGTGGCTCCGAACACCGAGGACGCGGTGGTGATCCCGGAGGGCTATGAGCAGGGTGTGGTGATCCGGTGGGGTGATCCGCTGTTCGAGGATGCGCCGGAGTTCGATTTCTTCGGGCAGACCGCGGCCGCGCAGGTCCGGCAGTTCGGCTACAACAACGATTTCGCCGGACTGCTTCCGATCGAGGGACAGCCGGGTAAGTATCTGCTGGTGGTGAACCACGAGTACACCACCGAACAGTTCATGTTCCCGGGGTACGAGGCCGACGCCATCACCCGCGAACAGGCCGATATCGCGATGGCCGCGCACGGCCTGTCGGTGGTCGAGGTACGTGGCGAACCCGGTAAGGGTCGGTTGAAGCCCGCTTTCGGCCGGTACAACCGGCGTATCACCGCGACCACCGAGTTCGTGCTCACCGGGCCCGCGGCGGGCAGTCCGCTGCTGAAGACCACCGCCGACCCCACCGGCACCAAGGTGCTCGGCACGGTCAACAACTGCTCCGGTGGGGTGACGCCGTGGGGCACCGTGCTTTCCGGCGAGGAGAACTTCAACGCCTACTTCGTGGGCAAGGCGGCCGATCCGGTGGCGGCGGCTCGCCTCGAGCGCTACGGGATCGGTGAATCCGACGCCCCGCACTTCTGGGAGAAGTTCGACCGGCGTTTCGATGTGGCCGCCGAACCCAACGAATCCAACCGGTTCGGCTGGGTGGTCGAGGTGGATCCGTGGGATCCGAAATCGACGCCGATCAAGCACACCGCGCTGGGCCGGTTCAAGCACGAGGCCGCGAATATCCACGTGACCGCCGACGGCACCGTGGTCGCCTACAGCGGTGACGACGAACGCTTCGACTACATGTACAAGTTCGTCTCCACCCGCAAGATCGAACCGGGTACCGGCGCCGCGAGCCGCCGCCACAACCTCACCATCCTCGACGCCGGCACGCTGTACGTCGCCAAGCTGACCGGGGACCATCCCGACCGTATCGACGGTTCCGGCGCGGTCCCCTCGGATCAGGGCTTCACCGGCAAGGGCCAGTGGGTGCCGATTCTGCGTACCGCCGAGGACGGTCGCGGCGAATCACTGGTGGACGGGATGACCGCCGAGGAGGTCGCGGTGTTCACCCGCCTCGCCGGTGACAAGGTGGGCGCCACCAAGATGGACCGGCCCGAGGATTTCGAGGCCAATCCGAAGACCGGCAAGGTGTATGTCGCGCTGACCAACAACAACAAGCGGGGCACCGACGGTAAGGCCGCCGCCGACGAGGCCAATCCGCGTAACGAGAACAAGAACGGCCAGGTTCTCGAGATCACCGACGACCACGCCGGTACCGAGTTCACCTGGTCGCTGCTGCTGGTCTGCGGTGACCCGGGAGAAGCGGACACCTATTTCGCCGGATACGACAAGACGAAGGTCAGCCCGATCTCCTGCCCGGACAATCTGGCCTTCGATCCGTACGGCAACCTGTGGATCAGCACCGACGGCAATGCGCTGGACGCCAATGACGGGCTCTTCGCGGTCGTGCTCGACGGCGAGCGGCGCGGTGAGACCAAACAGTTCCTGTCGGTACCGGCCGGCGGTGAGACCTGCGGTCCGGTGATCACCGAGGAGCGGGTGCTGGTGTGTGTCCAGCACCCGGGTGAGACCGATGACGCGTCGGTGGAGAATCCCGCGTCGCATTGGCCCGACGGCGGTGATTCGCAGCCGCGCCCGGCGGTGGTGGCGGTCTGGAAGGCCGGGGGCGGCCGGATCGGCGTGGAGTAGCGGGTCGCGTGACGGAAGCCGCCGAGCCGGCCGGCTCGGCGGCCCTCCCGGGCGGGTGGCGCCGGGGTTATCCGCTGCCGGTGAGCCCGCCCATCCGCGCGAAGCGGGCGAAATCGCCCTGGGCGCCGCTGTACACGTTCACATCGGTGGCGCCGTGGATGCCCGGGATGGACCCGGAGTCGGTCTGCTGCCAGAAGGTCCAGGCCGGCCAGTTACCGGGCACCTCGGGCTGGGGACGGTCGCGGTAGTCGGCTATCCACAGCGGGTAGCGGTGGAACTGGTCGCTGTTGCCCATCGCCGATTTCCAGAAGTTGGGATAGGTGTAGATGATCGGCACCCGGCCGGTGAGCTGCTGCACGGTGTTGAGGTAGCGATGGGTCCAGTCGATCAGCGCGCCCGGCGGCAGTCCACCGGAATGTTCGATATCCAGGACGGGCGGCAGGTCCAGTGGTCCGTTCTGGCCGAGGACGATCGCCGAGTACAGCGCGGCCTGTGGTTCGGGCGGCAGGTCGGGGTGGGCGTAGTGGTAGGTGCCGCGGGCCATTCCGGCCACGCGCATGTGCAGGCTGTCCTGCACGAAGAACGGGTTGATGTAGTCCAGGCCCTCGGTGGCCTTCACCATGGCGAAACGGTGGCCCGCGGCGCGTACCGCGAACCAGTCGATGGGCCGGCCGCCACCGTGCTGCCACGACGAGACGTCCGGTCCGGTGGGTTCGGCCGTCGCGCTGCCCGTGGCCGCGGCGCTGGATTTCTTGATCCCGATCGGGGTGTACCTGGCGCTGGGAGAGCGCGCCCGCGCCG
>NZ_JBSFRU010000495.1:0-3067 GCF_053589395.1 Nocardia sp. NPDC003345 | reverse complement strand
TGTCGAGGTGCAGCTCGCCCATACCGCCGATGACGGTCTGGCCGGTCTCCTGGTCCAGCTTCACCGTGAAGGTCGGATCCTCCTCGGCGAGCTTCTGGATCGCGGTGCCCAGCTTCTCCTGGTCGGACTTGGTCTTCGGCTCGATGGAGACCTCGATGACCGGGTCCGGGAAGGTCATGGACTCCAGCACGATCTGGTTGTTCGGATCGCACAGGGTGTCACCGGTGGTGGTGTCCTTCAGGCCGATGACCGCGTAGATATGGCCGGCGCTGACCTGGGGTACCGGGTTCTCCTTGTTGGAGTGCATCTGGAACAGCTTGCCCAGACGCTCCTTCTTGCCCTTGGTCGCGTTGATGACCTGCGCGCCGGAGTCGACCTTGCCCGAGTAGACCCGGACGTAGGTGAGCTTGCCGAAGAACGGGTGCACCGCGATCTTGAACGCCAGGGCCGCGAACGGCTCGTCGGCGCTCGGCTTACGGGTGAGCACCTCTTCTTCGTTGCTCGGCGCGTGACCCTGCACCGACTCGACGTCCAGCGGCGAGGGCAGGTAGTCCACGACGGCGTCGAGCATGGGCTGCACGCCCTTGTTCTTGAACGCCGAACCGCACAGCACCGGGTAGAGCTCGGAGTTGACGGTCATCTTGCGGATGGCGCCCTTGATCTCCTCGATCGAGAGCTCTTCACCGCCGAAGAACTTCTCCAGCAGCTCCTCATCGGATTCCGCGACGGTCTCCAGCAGTTCCTGCCGGTACTGCTCGGCCCGCTCGACCAGATCGGCCGGGATGTCCTGGACCTCGTACTTCTCGCCCAGCTTGGTCTCGCCGGTCCAGACCTTGGCCTTCATCTCGACCAGGTCGACGATGCCCTCGAAGGTGTCCTCCGCGCCGATCGGCAGCTGGATGACCAGCGGCTTGGCACCGAGACGGTCCTTGATGGTCTGCACGGTGAAGTAGAAATCCGCACCCAGCTTGTCCATCTTGTTGACGAAGCAGATCCGGGGCACGTCGTACTTGTCCGCCTGCCGCCACACCTGCTCGGACTGCGGCTCCACGCCCTCTTTGCCGTCGAAGACGGCGACCGCGCCATCGAGCACACGCAGGCTGCGCTCCACCTCGACGGTGAAGTCGACGTGGCCGGGGGTGTCGATGATGTTGATCTGGTTCTGGTTCCAGAAGCAGGTCACCGCGGCGGAGGTGATGGTGATGCCACGCTCCTGCTCCTGCTCCATCCAGTCGGTGGTCGACGCCCCGTCATGGGTTTCGCCGATCTTGTAGTTCACACCGGTGTAGAAGAGGATGCGTTCGGTCGTAGTGGTCTTGCCCGCATCGATGTGGGCCATGATGCCGATGTTGCGGACCTTGTTCAGGTCGGTGAGCACGTCCTGTGCCACGGAAATCTTCCCCGCTCGTAGCTAGTTGGGATTTTCGCCGACGACCGTGTGGCCGTCATATCTGTCAAAAGCGGAAGCGGTGCTTCCGTAAGCCTCCCGGCCCCGCAGCGATGGGCCGGACAGACATCACCAGCGGTAGTGCGCGAAGGCCCGGTTCGACTCGGCCATCTTGTGGGTGTCCTCGCGACGCTTGACCGAAGCGCCGAGGCCGTTGCTGGCATCCAGCAGTTCGTTGGCCAGACGCTCGATCATGGTCTTCTCACGGCGTGCCCGCGAGTAGTTCACCAGCCAGCGCAGCGCGAGGGTGTTGGAGCGGCCGGGACGAACCTCGACCGGCACCTGGTAGGTGGCGCCACCGACGCGGCGCGGCTTGACCTCGAGGGCCGGCTTGACGTTGTCCAGCGCGCGCTTGAGGGTGACGACCGGATCGGTGCCGGTCTTGTCGCGCGCCTGCTCCAGCGCGCCGTAGACGATGCGCTCGGCGGTGGACTTCTTGCCGTCGAGAAGAATCTTGTTGACCAGCTGCGTCACCAGCGGCGACCCGTAGACCGGGTCGTTGATCAGCGGACGCTTGGGTGCGGGGCCCTTGCGTGGCATATCAGCTCTTCTCCTTCTTGGCGCCGTAACGGCTGCGGGCCTGCTTGCGGTTCTTCACACCCTGGGTGTCGAGCGAGCCGCGGATGATCTTGTAGCGCACACCGGGGAGGTCCTTCACACGACCGCCACGCACGAGCACCATCGAGTGCTCCTGCAGGTTGTGGCCTTCGCCGGGGATATAGGCCGTGACCTCGACCGCGCTGGTCAGACGAACACGCGCGACCTTCCGCAGTGCGGAGTTCGGCTTCTTCGGAGTGGTGGTGTACACGCGGGTGCACACGCCACGCCGCTGCGGGCTCCCCTTGAGGGCCGCGGTCTTGGTCTTGGCGACCTTGTCTCGGCGACCCTTACGGACCAGCTGGTTGATGGTTGGCATAGACCGGCTTTCCTTTAATCGGTTCTGGCGGTGTCAGGGCTGTTCATCGAGCTTTCACCCGCACGTCCAACCACGTTTCTCGCGTCCCGAGGTCGGGCGTGTCGCGCGCAGTTCAGGGCCCGATTCACAGGCACGCTGGACTCGTCAGCCGCTCTCGCTGGCCTACGTCTGCGCTCGAACTTGCCCGTATCCTTCCGGGCACAGCCGTCCACTGTACTCGGACGTAACGAGAAGGGTCAAAGCGGGGCCATGTGGTATTACGGCGCCACAGCGGCTCGGGTCACCGCGCGCGGTTCAAGGTGATAGCCATCAGGACCTTCACCGGTTCGCAGGGGTCGGGAGGCCCGGAGCCCGGGCGGTAGTTGACCCACCACCCCACCACACCCGTATCCGGCGCACTGGCGGTGATACCGCACGACGAGGAATCGCCCGGCCTGCGGATCTGGAGGGCACGCGAACTCTGCACCTCGATGTTCTCCGAGGTGTAACCCAGCTCTTGGTAGGTCGCCTTCTCGTTGCTCAGCGTGCCGTGCTCGTACCAGTTCAGGGTAACCATGGCCGATCCGCCCGGCGCGTCCATCACCGTCCACATACATACGGCGCCGTTGAACTCACCCATCGCGCCACCGGCGCCACCGACCGACTCACCGATGGTCTGCCGGTCGACGATCTCGCATTCACGCAGCAGTTTGTCGAAGTTCACG
>NZ_JBSFRU010000494.1:0-3071 GCF_053589395.1 Nocardia sp. NPDC003345 | reverse complement strand
TCAGCGCGGTCATCAGCAGGCCACCGAGCTGGATGATCGCCAGATACACGATCACGACCAGCGCGAACATCGGATACGACAGGCGGCGGCGCCCGGCGTGCGGGGCCGATGGCGCGGTCTCGGGCGTGCTCATGCAGGTGAGGCTATCCGCCGGGTCAGCGGAACGCGTGATACCGGCCGTGCCGGATCGAATCGGGTTCGTCGACTGCGACACGCGGCGATTATCAAATCCGCAAGTGTGATCCATTTCGGTTACCGGATACGGAATCCGCGGTCACCCTGCCGACGGCACGGGACCCGGGGAACTGTTCGAGTCCACCGGGTCCCGTGGGAGAGCGTGGGGGCAGGACCCCCGGTCGCGCGGTAAGGCTACATCTGGCGCATCTGCTGACGCACCTGGTGCAGCTGCAGTTCCCACTGCATGGCGCGGTCCTGGGCGCGGCTGGACTGCTCCTCGGCCTGCTGGGCGAGGTAGGCGGCCTGGTCGGCCTGGTCCTGGGCCGACTGACAGCGCTGGTTGGCCTGGTTGGCCTCGCCCTGGGCCTGCTGGGCCTGGCTCTGGGCCCGGTCGGCTTCGGACTGGGCCTGCTGGGCCTGGTTCTGCGCCTGGGTCGCCTGCTGGCGGGCCTGCTGGGCCTGCTGGTTGGCCTGGTTGGCCTGGTTCTGCGCGACCTGGGACTGGTGCTGGACCTGACGGGCCTGCTGTTGCACCTGGCGGGCGAGGTTCTGCGCCTGCTGGGCGAATTGCCGCGCGCTCTGCGCTTCCTGGCGGATCTCGTCCAGGCCCCGGCGCAACATCTCGAGGCTCTGGGCGTCCTGCATGGTGCTGTTGCCGTTGCCGTTACTCGTACGGGTCGCGGCAGTAGCGGTGTCTTGCGCCATCTGAGCATCCTTCCAAAGTTGGTTTGAAACGGACTGACTCGTGGAGCGCTCACATCCTCGCACAGTCCCGAGCTCCGCGACCCTTCCCGATCGCGCGAATAATCGCAGCTCAAAGGGCCACTCGCGGTTATCGGTCGTGGGCCGGGGGTGAGGGCGGCGGATGGGTGCAGCCGCGATACCGGAGTTGCCGGATCGAGACCGCACCGTCATCGACGCCCGTTCCCGTCGCCGCCCGGTACCAGTGGTGACGTGCATGTATTCGGTTCCTGCGGTATTCGGTGGTTCCTGTGATGACCAGAGCGCGTCACCAGGCACTACAGATTGGCCGGTAGCGTAGCCGCATTTCGAATTCCAGACGCGGATCTTCGGGCGAGATGGTTCCTGTAGTGCCGGTGCGACGGAACCGTGGCGGCGGCAGATGCGTTCGGCGATTCCGTTACCGTCGGAGACAACCTTCAGGTGGATAGCGGGATAGCCGCTGTCGGGGTCCATCGACGGCGGCGCGGACGAGAAGCTCGGCCACCGGCGTGCTCGCCTGTCCAGGGTCCGCCCGCATTGAGATCAGTTGCTCGGCGCAATCTCGGCCATTGCGCCGATATCGTGGTCGCCGCGGTGTCGAGAACTGTGCGCGGGCGGCGAGCATGCCGCCCCGGTTCCTGGTCGGTGAGGGGCGGGTGTCGATCGGGTCGACAGTGCTGTTCGGAAGCTAATCGATGGCGCCGGGAAATTGCTTCCGGAAACGTTCGACGGCTTCTTCGTCGAGTTCATCGGACGAGCTGGCCCAGGGGATGGAAGCGGGATCACCAAAATTCGGGCGCCCGCCATATTGATAGAATTCTGTCAACGCGACATCGATCATATTCTCGATGAACCTGTCCGGCTCCGATTTCGCCAACGGGTCGAAAACACAACTGATCTCCAGAACTTTTCGACGCTCCGGCAGGTCGTCCGTAGTGAGGTCCTCGTTGTATTCCAACCACTGCGACACCAGCTTGAAAGAATCGAACCAATCTTCCTTCACAGAGAAGTGCGCCGGCTCGTGACCGATCTCGAGTGCCATATGTTTAGCATAAATAGCTACGAGCTGAACAGCATCGTCTATTGTGCCATAGATATGGATACTCCCCCGAAGCATGGTCATGAGTTGATATATACACCAGCCCGGCTCGGTCTGCAACTCGCGACTCATCCCCTTGTGGGTAGGGAGCGATTCCGGCCGCCCCGCCGCCCGTGAGCCGCTCGAAAGTTGTTTTGTACGAACGGAAATACCATGATACGGCCGAAGCCTTCGATTCCAACTGGGGGTTCAAATGGTTCTCGTAATCAAACGAGTTCTGGCTGGTTCAATGCTGGCCGGACTGATGATTATTCCGGCGGTTCCGGCATATGCCGTTACAGCAAACTTCACTATGGTAGAAAACTCGGCTGCTGAATTTGAATTTGCGAAGCCGAAGAAGACTGTAACCGTGAAGTGTTACCTGATGAATTTGAAGAATGAAGCGACGGGCGATGTCGTGTACGGCACCGGAAAGAATAAGGCAGCAGCCCAGGCCGACGCGAATACCAAGGTGCCTCCGGGACACAAATTGAAGCACTGCGACGTGGTTCGCTGATCCGCATCCGCCGCGTGACCGAGCCGGGGCTCCGAATCCAGCTCGGTCGTCGTGCTTGCCGGTTGAGAAGGCGGATAGCGTGGCACGGTGAAAGAGGATATGCGCCGCCGCTCGATATTTGGCCGGTGAGCGTCATATTTTATCCGTGCAATATTTGACTTTCTGCTGAGCATTAGCGTCCGCTTTGGTGTGTTCCAGATGGCGATAACTACTCGTCGAAATTCGTAGATTCGTGTGGGGTGCGGCCGCGGCCGAAGTAGGTTTCGTGTTCTTCGGTGATCCTGTTCTCGGCGCTGCTACTTTCGAATAGCAGCCTGCCGAGTTCGACTCGCTCGGGCGTGCAGGGCGCGGTGACCGGCGGCGATTGGCCCGGGCTGCGCATCCGGTCGCACTAGCATGGTCAGAGGCCGAGTTTGGTGACGGCGTTGTCGGCGAGGGGGTCGGCGGTGCGGATGTAGCGGTGGACGGTACGGGGGTTGCTCCACCGTCCCTGGCGCATGATCTCGCGGTCCGCCGCGCCGCCGAGCGCGGCCTGGGTGGCGAATCCGGCGCGTAGGGAGTGGCCGGAGAACAGGG
>NZ_JBSFRU010000493.1:0-3085 GCF_053589395.1 Nocardia sp. NPDC003345 | reverse complement strand
TCCGGCCTGCTGCCCGCCCGCGATCAGTGGTCCGGCGGCACCTTCGCGAACCTGCCCATCGGACAGGGCCTCTCGATGACGACCCTCCAGATGACCGGGATGTTCCAGGCGATCGCCAACGACGGTGTGCGGATCCCGCCGCGAATCGTGCGCGCCACGGTGGCGCCGGACGGCACCCGCACCGAGGAACCGGCCCCCGAGGGCGTCCGGGTGGTGAGCCCGGAGACCTCGCGCACTCTGCGCACGATGTTCCAATCGGTGGTGCAGAACGATCCGACCGGCGTGCAGATGGGTACCGGCTCCGCGGCGGCGGTCGAGGGTTACCGCATCGCCGGGAAGACCGGAACCGCGCAGCAGGTCGACCCCAACTGCGGCTGCTATTCGTCGTCCTCCTACTGGATCACCTTCGCCGGTATGGCCCCCGCCGACGATCCGCGCTATGTCGTCGGGATGATGCTCGACGCGCCGGTGCGCAGTTCGGACGGAAGTGGAGGACAATCGGCGGCGCCGCTCTTCCACGACATCGCCTCCTGGGCGCTGCAGCGGGACCGGGTACCACCGTCGACCGAGCCCGAACGGCAGTTCGTCCTCCAGGCGTCGTGATTCGGCGAACCGGCTTGTCCGTGCGCGATGTGGCGTCGGTAACCTGACACGTCGTCGTACCCGCGCTTCATCACGCAGAGAGGAACCCTGTGCCCGCGCAGTCCAGCCAGCACGCGCTGCGGCCTTCCCGGCCACCGTCGACGCCGCTGTCCCACCTGCTGGATCTGATCGCCGCCGAACCCCGGCCACCGGCCCCCGCCGAGGTCGCGATCACCGGTATCGAACAGCGCTCCCACGAGGTCCTGCCCGGCGACCTCTTCGCCGCGTTACCCGGCGCCCGTGCGCACGGGGCCCGGTTCGCCGCCGCGGCGGTCGAACGCGGCGCGGTCGCCGTGCTCACCGACGCCGCGGGCGCCGAACTCGCCGGTGAACTCCCGGTACCCGTCCTGGTACGGGAGAATCCGCGCGCGGTTCTCGGTGAGCTGTCCGCGGCGATCTACGGCCATCCGTCGGAACGGCTGCGGATCGTCGGGATCACCGGCACCTCCGGTAAGACCACGACGTCCTACCTGGTGGAGGCCGGACTGGCCGCCGGCGGTCTGTCCACCGCGCTGATCGGCACCATCGAGACCCGGATCGGCGGGCGCCGCGTGCCGAGCGCGCTCACCACCCCCGAGGCACCGCAACTGCACGCGATATTCGCGCTGATGGTCGAGCAGGGCGTGGATGCCGTGGTGATGGAGGTGTCCAGCCACGCGCTGGCGCTGGGCCGGGTCGACGGGGTGCGGTTCGCGGTCGGCGCGTTCACCAACCTCTCCCAGGACCATCTGGACTTCCACGCCGATTTCGAAGACTATTTCGCGGCCAAACGCCGGCTGTTCGAGGCCGGATCCCCGGTGGCCGCCCGCACCGCCGTGGTGTGCGTGGACGACGCCTGGGGCCGCCGCCTGGCCGACGGGCTGGACGCGCCGGTGCGGGTGTCCACGACCGTGCCGGCGGACTGGTCGGTCACCGGCCCGGCCCGCGCGCACAGCGGTGAACAGGAATTCACCGCCGCCGGGCCGCACGGTGAGACGACTGTCCGGCTGCGGCTGCCCGGCGACTACAACGTCGCCAACGCCCTGCTGGCGCTCGCCGTCTGCGCGCAGGCCGGCGTCGCGCCCGAAACCGCCGCGCCCGCGCTGGCCGTGGTCGATGTACCGGGCCGGATGCAGCGGGTGGAGCGCGGGCAGCCGTTCCTCGCCCTGGTGGACTACGCCCATAAGCCCGCCGCCGTGGAATCGGTGATCGCGACGCTGCGGGCGCATCTGGCCGCCGCGGAGAGTCCGGGCCGGCTGGCCGTGGTGGTGGGTGCCGGCGGCGACCGGGATCCCGGGAAACGAGGGCTCATGGGCGCGGCCGCCGCGCGCGGCGCCGATCTCCTGATCGTCGCCGACGACAACCCCCGGACCGAGGATCCCGCGGAAATCCGCGCGGCCCTCGTCGCCGGCGCGGAGAGCGTCGCCGAGGACCAGCGTGGCGAGATCCGCGATATCGGTGACCGGGCCGCCGCGATCGGGGCGGCTGTCGGGTGGGCCCACGCGGGGGACGTGGTGCTGGTGGCCGGTAAGGGTCACGAGGCAGGGCAGGAGATCAACGGCGTGAAATATCCGTTCGACGACCGCGAGGTATTGGCCGCGGCCATCGATTCGACACTGCGGCACAGTTCCGGGGGCACGGACAACGGTTCGTGGCCGGCCGGCGCGGAGGACATGACTGTTTCATGATCGAGATGACACTGCGGGATATCGCCGAGGTCGTGGGCGGACAGCTGCACGATATCGGTGACCCGGAGGTGCGGGTGACCGGATCGGTCGAATTCGATTCGCGCCGAATCGGTCCCGGCGATATCTTCCTGGCCCTGCCGGGCGAGCACGCCGACGGCCACGATTACGCGGCCGCGGCGGTCGAAGCGGGCGCCGTGGCGGTGCTGGCGGCCCGGCCGGTGGGGGTGCCCGCCATCGTGGTCACGCCCGCTACGGATACGGCGCCGTCCAATGCCCTGGCGCTGTCGCACGATTCGACCGGTGCGGGCGCGGCGGTGCTCGACGCCCTGGCCGCATTGGCGCGGGAGAGCGTTTCGCGCCTGGTCGCGGCCGGCGGGCTGACCGTGATCGGCGTGACCGGTTCATCGGGTAAGACCTCCACCAAGGACCTGCTGGCCGCGGTGCTGGCACCGCTCGGTGCGGTGGTCGCGCCGCCCGGCTCGTTCAACAACGAACTCGGCCATCCGTGGACGGCGCTACGCGCGGGCCCCGGTACCCGGTTCCTGGTTCTCGAGATGTCGGCCCGCGGGCCCGGCCATATCGCGGCGCTCGCCCGGGTGGCGCCGCCGAGCATCGGAGTGGTCCTGAATGTGGGGACCGCGCACCTCGGCGAGTTCGGCAGCCGCGAGGCGATCGCGAAAACCAAGGGTGAACTCGTGGAGGCATTGCCGGAGACCGGTCTGGCAGTGCTGAACGCCGACGATTCGCAGGTCAGCGAGATGGCGTCGCGGACGACC
>NZ_JBSFRU010000492.1:0-3092 GCF_053589395.1 Nocardia sp. NPDC003345 | reverse complement strand
TTGGCGAGCAGGGTCACCTTCCCACCTTGGCGAGCAGGGTCACCTTCCCACCTTGACGAGCAGGGTCACCTTCCCACCTTGACGAGCAGGGTCACCTTCCCGCCTTGACAAGAAGGGTCACCTACCAACCTTGACCGGCAAGGTCACACCTGCCTCACTTTTGCGAGCAGGGCCACCTGCCTCACTTTTGCGAGGGCCACCTCCTCACCTTGGCGAGCAGGGTCATCTCCTCGCCTTGGCGTGTGGGGTCACCTCCTCACCTTGGCGTGTGAGCTCACCCCGCCCCCTACCCGTTGATAACGATCCCCGAAACCACCGCGACCTTCTGATCTGCCAGCTTGCCCGCGTTGCAGACCAGCTTCGCCGTCCCGAGAGCCGCGTTGGGGTTGCCGACGAACGTGCTGTCGGGGTTCTCGCCGAGGATGCGGCCGATGAGTTGTTGCTGTTCCGGCTCGTCGAGGGCTTTGAACTGGGCGCAGGTGGTGTCGGTGGCGCGGTCGGGGAGTGCGGCGGGTTCGTCGGGGTCGGCCGGTGCGGGGGTGTCCTCCGCGGGGGCTTCGGCGGTGCCGGTGTCGCCGGGGGCGGGGGCTTCTTCGGTCACGCCCGGGTCGCTGTCCGGTGTGGTCTGCGCTGTCGCCGTGTTCTTTCGTAGACCGGCGGCTTCGGCCGGTTCTTCGTCGGAGGAGCAACCCGACAGCACCAGCGCCGCGGCGGCGGCAGCGGTGACGACAACAGTTGAGATTCGCTTCATTACGCATGTCCCGGTGGTCAGCCACGCCGGAGCCTCCGGCGCGACCAGCAGCGTACCGGGTGGCTTCGGCCGGCTCCTCCCGTAGCCGGGCCGGGATCAGACCCGGTGTCGCAGCACCATATCGAGTTCGGTGGGGGTGAGCAGGCGTTCGAGGCGTTCGTCGACGCGGTCGCCGTCGGCGGCCTCGTCCGGTTCGATCGCGGGTAGCTGTGGCAGTCCGCCGTTGCTCTGGCGGCGCAATAGCGAGCGAAGGTTCACGGCCATCACCTTACGTTAGCTGAGTGTTTGCTGGCATCGTGTCTTGCTGCGGTGCGGTTACCCGACCCGGACGAGATCTCACGATCGATTCTGCTTCCGGATGGACGATATCGATACGCGGCGGGAGAAAACGTGACCGAGCCGTCGCCAATCGCTACCCTTCCTGATACTTGGAGTTTCATCTAAATGGAGGCAGCGTTGCCGAAGAATCTGGAAGTCAGTATCGAGATCGCCGCGCCCCCGGAGCGGGTCTGGGCAGTGCTCGCCGATCCGGCGCGGATGCCGGAGTTCAGCCCCCAGTGTGTACGGATGATCCCGATCGGCAAGCCGCGGGCCGGCACCCTGACGGTCAATCTCAACCGGCAGGGCTGGAAGTTCTGGCCGACCACCTCTCGTATCCTGCGCTACGAAAAGAACAGCGCATTGGCGTTCCGGGTCAGCCAGAACCGCTCGGTATGGGTCTACACGCTGGAGCCGGCCGAGGGCGGCACCCGGCTGGTCGAGCGGCGCGATGTACCCAACGGCACCAGCTGGTTCTCCCGCACGATGATCGATGCCGCCCTCGGCGGCGAGGCCGCCTTCGAGGAAGAGCTGGTGCGCGGGATGAACGAATCGCTGGCGAAGATCAAGACAGCGGTCGAGGCGGGCTGAACGGCGGCAGGGTCACCACCTGGGCCGCGTAGGAGAGTCCGGCACCGAAGGCGATGAGCAGGGCGGTATCGCCGGGCGCGGACCGTCCGGTCCGCAGCAGCGCCTCCATCGCCAGTGGAATCGAGGCTGCCGAAGTGTTGCCGGCCTCTTCGATATCGTCGGCCAGCGCGCAGTTCTCCGGCAGTTTCAGCACCCGCGCCATGATCTCGATGATCCGGCCGTTGGCCTGGTGCGGGATCATGGCGTCCAGATCGTCGGTGGACAGGCCGGCCCGATCCACCGCGTCCCGGCAGACCTTCTCCAGTGAATGCGCGGCCCACCGGAACACCGCGGTGCCCTCCATGGCCAGGTAGGGGCGGACGGCGTCGAGGCCCTTCTCGTCGATCTCGGCGAAGAACTCCATCCAGTCCTTGTCCTGGCGGATGGCGTGGTGCTGGGTGCCGTCGGAGCCCCAGACCGTCGGCCCGATACCGGCCGCCTCGGCCGGTCCGACCACCACCGCGCCGGCGCCGTCGGCGAAAAGGAACGCGGTGCCGCGGTCGGTCGGGTCGACGGTATCGGTGAGTTTTTCGACCCCGATCACCAGCACATAGGACGAGGTGCCCCCGCGTACCAGGTCGGATGCCATGGCCAGGCCGTGACAGAAGCCCGCACAGCCCGCGGAGATATCGAAGGCGGCCGATCCGTTGGTCCCGAGTTCGGTGGCGATGCGGGGCCCGGCGGCGGGGGTCAGCAGCAGGTGGGTCGAGGTGGCGACGATAACGCAGTCGACCTGGTCGGCGGCGATACCGGCGGAGTCGAGGGCGCCGCGGGCGGCCGCGACACTCATGGAGTGGACGGTCTCGGTCTCGTCGGCGAAACGGCGGGTCCGGATGCCCGAGCGGGTGCGGATCCACTCGTCGCTGGAATCGATCGGTCCGGCCACTTCGTCGTTGGTGACGACGCGAGCCGGGCGGTAGACGCCCAGCCCCAGGATCGCGGTGTACTGCGCCCCGGTCGTCTGGGTGAGATCGGTAGCCATGCTGCTTCTCCTATGTACCTGCGGCGACGGCGCCGCGAGGGTGGACCCGGGATTCGATCGGTGTTCCTCGCCGGGGCTGTGGCTGACGGCCGCCGGCATCCGAAGACATGAGGCACCCTCATATTAGCTCGCGGTTCGCGTGGCGGCAGCCCCAAATTCCAGATTCGTGCACGGTTATCCGGCCCGGCTCCGGGTATCGCCCCCGTACACGGTCGCCACCGCGACGTGTACCCGAGGAGATAAGCGAGGGACAAGTCATGCTCGGTCTCGGCATCATCGGCTGGATCATCATCGGCGGCATCGCCGGATGGCTGGCGAGCAAAGTTATGAAAACCGATGCTCAGCAGGGCATTCTGCTCAACATCGTGGTGGGTGTGGTCGGCGGCCTGCTCGGCGGCTTCCTGCTCCAGT
>NZ_JBSFRU010000491.1:0-3143 GCF_053589395.1 Nocardia sp. NPDC003345 | reverse complement strand
TCGGCCCTCGAGACTCGTGGCTGCGCCACATGCGCTTCGAGGGCCGACAGCAGGCGCGGGCCGAACCCTTTGTGGGCCTCGCCGAGCTCGGCGGGTGCCATATTGTGGATCTGACCTGGTCGGAGCCTTGCCCGGCTGCCGCTGGTCGATCGTGCCATTGTGCTGTGCCCGGCGCGGCCGTTCGGTAATGGTGGTCGCCGGGCCGATTCTGCCGAGTTCTACACCAGTTCCAGGCCCGGGACCGGGCCGCGGCCGGTGGGGACTCCGTAGGTGGTGGTGCGTTCGCGGACGGGGCGTCCTATCCCTTCCGCTATCTCTGTGAGTTCGGCCACGGTTTTCGCGGAGCCGTGCTGGGAGCCGGCCATCCGGGAGATGGTCTCCTCCATCAGGGTGCCGCCGAGATCGTTCGCGCCGCTGCGCAACATGACCCGGGTACCGGTGGTACCGAGCTTCACCCAGCTGGTCTGGATGTTGTCGATCCGGCCGTGCAGCATGATCCGGGCCAGGGCGTGGGCGGCGCGGTTGTCGCGGTTGGTGGGGCCGGGGCGGGAGGCTCCGGCCAGATAGAGGGGGGCGCTCTGATGTACGAACGGGAGCAGTACGAATTCGGTGAAACCACCGGTTTCGTCCTGGATCCCGCGTAGTACCCGCAGGTGACCGACCCAGTGACTCGGGTTGTCGACATGGCCGTACATCATGGTCGAGCTGGACCGGATACCTACCTGATGGGCGGTGGAGACCACATCGATCCAGGCCGAGGCGGGCAGTTTGCCCTTGGTGAGCACCCAGCGGACCTCGTCGTCGAGGATCTCCGCGGCCGTACCGGGGATGGTGCCCAGGCCGGCTTCCTTCAGTGCGGTCAGCCAGTCCCGCACGCTCTCGCCGCCGCGGGAGGCGCCGTTGACGATCTCCATGGGGCTGAAGGCGTGCACATGCATCTCGGGTACCCGGGCCTTCACCGCGCGCACCAGATCGGCGTATCCGGTGACCGGCAGGTCGGGATCGATACCGCCCTGCATGCAGACCTCGGTCGCCCCGTCCACGTAGGCCTCCCAGGCCCGGTCGGCGACTTCGTCGGTGCTGAGGGTGAAGGCATCGGCGTCGCCCTTGCGCTGGGCGAACGCGCAGAACCGGCAGCCGGTGTAGCAGATATTGGTGAAGTTGATATTGCGGTTCACCACGTAGGTGACATCGTCGCCGTTGACCTCGCGACGCAACCGGTCGGCCAGGCCGGCCACGGCATCCAGATCGGCGCCGTCGGCGGTGGCCAGCGCCAGATACTGGGCGTCGGTGAGGCCGGCCGGGTCCTTCTCGGCGGCGCGCAGCGCGGCCAGGACATCGGCGTCCAGGCGTTGCGGGGCGGCGGCCAGATCCCGGACCTGCTCCCGGATGGTGTCCCAGTCGCCGAACGCGTTGTCGATATCGCTGCGGGTGTCGGTATTGCGGCCGTCGGTGTCGATCGCGGTATTGAGATCGGTGCGCCCGGCCGAATCCCAGGATTCGTCCGGTTCCTGCCAGGGCAGGCCCACCGGGAGGGCGTCGCTGTCGGCCAGTCCGGTCTCGGGATCGGTGAGCGCGGCGACGTGGGCGCCGATACGCGGATCGATCCAGGGGTTGCCGGCCCGCACGTATTTCGGATGCGCGGAAGTGCGTTCCACCAGCTCGAACCCGGCGGCGGCGGTGAGTTCGGCGAGGGTGTCGAGGTTGGGCCAGGGCCGTTCGGGGTTGACGTGGTCGGGGGTGACCGGGGAGACGCCACCCCAATCGTCGATTCCGGCCGCGAGCAGGGCCCGGCATTCCTCGCCGGAAACCAGGTTCGGCGGCGCCTGCACCGAGACATCCGGGCCGAGCAGTAACCGGGTCACCGCGATGGTGGCGAGGAATTCGGTCATATCGGCGTCGGGGGCGTGCCGCATGGCGGTGTCGTCCTTGGCCCGGAAGTTCTGCACGATGACTTCCTGGATATGCCCGAACGCCTTGTGCTGTTTGCGGATCGCCGCGATGGTGTCGGCCCGCTCGGCCATCGTCTCGCCGATACCGACCAGGATTCCGGTGGTGTAGGGCACCGACAGCCGGCCCGCGTCGGTGATGGCGCGCAACCGGACCGCGGGGTCCTTGTCCGGGCTGCCGTAGTGGCAGTTGCCCTTTTCGGTGAAAAGCCTGGTGGAGGTGGTTTCCAGCATCATGCCCATGGACTGGGCCACCGGCTTGAGCCGTGAGATCTCCTCCCACGACATCACCCCGGGATTCAGATGCGGCAGCAGCCCGGTTTCCTCCAGCACCAGGATCGATACCGCGCGCAGGTAGTCCAGGGTGGAGTCGTAGCCGCGTTCGTCGAGCCACTGCGCGGCCTCCGGCCAGCGTGCCTCCGGGCGGTCGCCCAGGGTGAACAGCGCTTCCTTACAACCCAGTTCGGCGCCACGGCGGGCGATATCGAGGACCTCGTCCGGCTCCAGGAACATGCCGCGGCCCTGCGCGCGCAATTTGCCCGGCACGGTCACGAAGGTGCAGTAGTGGCAGGTATCGCGGCACAGGTGGGTCAGCGGAATGAACACATTGCGCGAATAGGTGATGGTGGCCGGGCGTCCGGCCGAGGCCAGCCCGGCGTCGCGGACCCGGGCCGCGCTGCACGACAGGTCGGCCAGATCGTCGCCGCGGGCATGCAACAGGACCGTGGCTTCGTCGGTGTTCAGGGTGACCCCGTCGCGTGCCCGGCGCAGCGCCCGCCGCATGGCGGACGGGGTCGGCACGGGGGTCGGGACGGTCGGTTCTCCTAGGTCGGTCACGCCCTCGATCATGCGGCACTCATCCGGAACTGTCTCCTCCCAGGTCGTCGAGCGTTCACAACCGTGGTGTAGTTCGGGCTATTCCGTGCAGGTCATGGCGTCTCCGGACGTATCGGCCCGAGGCCGGCGGCCGTCCGCGCGCCGGGTTCGCCGCCGTCTGCGGGAAACGGCCGGCCCGGCGCCGTGCCAGGATGAATATATGACGCCGGACAGCCTGCCGCGGTCACCCGATCTCCTGACCGAGCCGTCGTGGCGGCCGAGTCCGCGGGCGAAAACGCTCTGGACCGTGCAGACCGCGCTGGGCTGGCTGTTCGTTCTCGCCGTACTGCTGGGCTGGTTCGCCGTCGACGACGGGCG
>NZ_JBSFRU010000490.1:0-3219 GCF_053589395.1 Nocardia sp. NPDC003345 | reverse complement strand
GCCGACCCGATCCTGCCCACAGCCGAGCCGGATCGGATCGTCGCGCAATTCGAGCATGACCTCGCTGAACCCGCGATTGGTCGCCATATGCCGGCACGCGTACTCGAACAGCCGGACCAGGCCCTCCCAGGCATCGTCGGCGGCCAGCGCCTCCTCGGCGGCGCGAGTGAACTCCTCGATATGCACGGCGAAAACCGCCGCGACGAGTTCGCGTTTGTTGGCGAAGCGGCGGTACACCGTGCCCACGCCCACACCCGCGTGGTCGGCGACCTCGTCGAGCGTGATCTCCAGACCGCGGTCGGCGAACAGTTGCCGGGCGGCATCGACGATGCGCTGCTGATTACGCGCCGCGTCGACCCGGAGAGGCCGGGGCCGGACCGTGGTGGTGGCGAGATTCACATCCGGCATGGTAGCAAGCTATTAATTAAGGGCGAATCGTTTCGATCCGGCCGAACGAAAGGCCGATCCGGCCTGCGGATACGGTGTCGGCGTTGCCCCGGGTGCGGTGGTAGTGGATCCCCGGACCCCGCCGCGCCGAGACCTTGCTCCGGAGGTGCCCTGATTGACCGAATTCGTACGACCGGCTCCGATCGACGCGGCCACGGTGGCGGTCGTGGCAGTGGGTGGCGGGCTCGGCGCGGTCGCCCGATACGGCCTCGCGCTGTGGCTGCCGCACCGGCCCGGATCCGTGCCGTGGGCAACCTTTCTGGCGAACGTCGCCGGCTGTCTGGCGATCGGCGTGCTGATGGTGCTGATCACCGAGGTGCTGCGTGCGCCGCACCGCCTGATCCGCCCGTTTCTCGGCGTGGGGGTGCTCGGCGGCTTCACCACCTTTTCCAGTTACAGCGCCGAGGTTCGTACACTGCTCGAATCGGGGAGCACCGCCGTGGCATTGGGATACCTCGTGGGGACCATGGTGGTGTGTCTGGGCGCGGTGGTCGCCGGGACGGCGCTCACCCGGCGGGTGGCCGGTAAACGGGGCGGGACAACGTAGTACGGCGAAGACAAATGTAGGGCGGTATCAGCGAAAGAGGTCGGGTCATGGTGGTGGCGGGTCCGGTGCGATCGTTCTCGCGAGAGCGCGTCCGGTGACGGCGGTCTGGGTGGTCTGCGCCGGAATGCTGGGCGCGACAGCGCGATACCTGCTGAACCACGCGGTGGCCCTGAGCACCAGATCTCCGCTGCCACTGGGCACCTTGACGGTTAACATTGTGGGCTCGGCGATACTGGGTGCGTTGATCGGGTCCGGTGTGGCCGGTGTGCCGGCGACGGTTGCGGGTATCGGATTCTGCGGTGCTCTCACCACCTTCAGCACGTTCGGGCACGACACGGTTGTGCTCGCCACCCGCGGTGCGTACGCGTACGCGCTGGCCAATATCGTCCTCAACGCCGGGATCTGCCTCGTCGCGGTCTATTTCGCCGCCACGATCGCGGGACTGTTCGGATGATCATGATGACCAGCCGCGTGCGGCCGACCACGAAGGGAGATCCGAATATGGCCCACAACCGAGCCGGCCGGCCCGCCCGCCCCGACGATCTGGTGGATGTTCCGGGATTGGTGACCGCCTACTACAGTCGCAGGCCCGATCCCGGCGAACCCGCGCAGCGGGTGGTTTTCGGAACCTCCGGGCACCGTGGTTCCAGTCTGGACGCCTCTTTCAACGAGGCCCATATCCTGGCGATCACCCAGGCGATCGTCGAGTACCGCACGCATCGCGGGATCACCGGCCCGGTCTACCTGGCCCGGGACACCCATGCGCTCTCCGAGCCCGCCTGGACCACGGTCCTGGAAGTGCTGGCCGGTAACGAGATCGGCGCGGTGGTCGACGCCCGCGGCCGCTACACCCCGACACCCGCGCTGAGTCACGCGGTGGTCCGCCACAATCGCGCGGCGACCGCTGGGCAGGCCGACGGAATCGTGGTGACCCCGTCGCACAATCCGCCCCGCGACGGCGGTATCAAATACAACCCGCCGCACGGGGGTCCGGCCGATACCGGCGCCACCGACGCCATCGCCGAACGCGCCAACGCGCTGTTACGTGGCGGGCTGGCCGAGGTGAAACGGGCGCCGCTGGCCCAGGCCATGGACGCCGCCGGTCGCTACGACTATCTCGACCACTACGTCGGCGATCTGCCCGCCGTCCTGAACCTCGACGCCATCCGCGGCGCCGGTATCCGGCTCGGCGCCGACCCGATGGGCGGCGCCAGCGTCGACTACTGGGAGGAGATCGGCCAGCGCTACGACCTGGAACTGGAGGTGGTCAATCCCACGGTGGATCCCACCTGGAGTTTCATGACCCTCGACAGCGACGGCCAGATCCGGATGGACCCGTCCTCGCCGAACGCCATGGCCTCGCTGGTGGCCATTCGCGACGACTACGACATCTCCACCGGTAACGACGCCGACGCCGACCGGCACGGGATCGTCACCCCCGACGGCGGGTTGATGAATCCGAATCATTTCCTCGCGGTCGCGATCGAATACCTGGTGGCCAATCGCCGGGGCTGGGACGCGCTCACCAAGATCGGAAAAACGGCCGTCACCTCCTCCATGATCGACCGCGTGGCCGGGGTTCTCGGCCGCGATATCTACGAAGTGCCCGTCGGGTTCAAATGGTTCGTGCCGGGACTGTTCAGCGGCAGCCTCGCATTCGGCGGCGAAGAGAGCGCGGGCGCGTCGTTCCTGCGAATGGACGGCACCGTCTGGACCACCGAGAAGGACGGAATCCTGCTCGCCCTGCTCGCCGGCGAGATCGCCGCCGTCACCGGCGAGAGCCCCTCGGCCCGGTATCAGGAACTCGAACGCCGCTACGGCAGCCCCGCCTACGCGCGGATCGACGCCCCCGCCGGCCCCGAGGAGAAGAAACTGCTGGCCGGGCTGGACACGGGCCGGGTCACCGACAGCGAGATCGCGGGCGAGCCGATCACCGAGGTGGCGACCAAGGCCCGCGGTAACGGCGCGGCCCTGGGCGGGTTGAAGGTGAGCACCGAAAACGCGTGGTTCGCGGCCCGGCCGTCGGGCACGGAGGACAAATACAAGATCTACGCCGAGTCCTTCCACGGACCCGACCATCTCGCGAAGGTCCAAGACGCCGCGCGCGACCTGGTAGGCCGGGCCTTATCCGAGGGCGCCTAATTTCCCGGACCGGCCCCGCAAAAGGTTCGGCCCGCGTCTGCTGTCAGTGCTCGAAGCGAGGCGGCGCAGCCGCGAGTCTCGAG
>NZ_JBSFRU010000489.1:0-3222 GCF_053589395.1 Nocardia sp. NPDC003345 | reverse complement strand
CACCAATGTCGCGTCCGGCCAGTCGAGCGGTTCGGACAATGTCGTCGACACCACGATCGCCGGCAGGTTCCGCATCCGGGTGACCCAGGGGTCACGCACATCGGAATCCTCGGTGGAGTCGGCGAGCATCCGCGCGAACGCCCGGTAGGTGTTGGCGCCGAAAACCATCCGCTGCGCACCGCCGTACAGCGCGTAGCGGTGGTCGAGCAGTTCGGGACCCTGTTTACCCCAATACCCGGACCAGTCGCCGCCGGCGGCGCCGAAACCGTCGAGACTGGAGAACACGTCGAAGGTGTAGGTGGCGGTCATGGATGTCTCCTCGCGTACGGGTGATCGCGTCTGCCGGTAGAGACCGGATGACCGGGCGGAACTCATCGCCGGCCGCCGGGCCTGCCGGGACCGGTTCGGGCGGTATCGGCGGACGAGCGACGCCTACGGCCGGAAATCCCACTGTTCGCGCAGGTCGGACGACACAATATCCCGATGCGAACCTATGCCCGTGTGCTGCTGGCGGCCGTGGCCGGAGTAGCCGTCGTCTTCGCGCCTACCGCCGCGGCCGCCCCGGTCTCGGGTATCTCCGCTCAGCTCCCGTTCCCCCTGACCCTGCAACCGGACGGCGTGCGGGCGCCGGCGGCGGCACTGGCCGAGGCCAACACCGGGCTGTCGCTCTGGTCGCGCCAGGCCGACACCCGGCTCCCCATCGCCAGTATCACCAAGGTCATGACAGCGGTGGTGGTGCTCGAATCCGGTGATCTCGAGCGTCCGGTGACCGTGTCGAGGCGGGCCATCGACGCCTCGGCCGCCTACGGCGGAAGTACCGCCGGGCTGGCCCCGGGCGAAGTCCTCACCGCTCGCGGGCTGCTGTACGCGATGATGCTGCCGTCCGGCTGCGACGCCGCCTATGCTCTGGCCGAGGCGTTCGGGCCCGGCCAGGACGGTTTCGTCGCCCGGATGAATGCCACGGCCCAGCGCCTGGGCATGCCCAACACCCATTTCACCGATCCGAGCGGGCTTCCGGTGCCCGGCGATTTCTCGACCTATTCGACCCCCGCGGATCTGATCCGGCTCGGCCGCCACGCGATGGCGAACCCGGTGTTCCGGGAGATCGTGGGCACCGCGGTGCACCAGCAGCCCGCCGGACCCGCGAATCATGCCCACACCTGGGAGAACACCAACGGGTTGCTCCGCGACTACGCCGGTACCACGGGAATCAAGACGGGATCGACCGATGCCGCCGGTACCTGCCTGCTGTTCGAAGCCGTCCGAGGCGGGCAGCGGCTGATCGGCGTGGTCCTGCACAGTTCGCCCCACGATCTCGATGCCGCGGCCGCCGACGCCGCACGCATCATGGACTGGGGTTTCGTTCCGATCCTGAGTGGGCTGCCGATCGGCTGAGCGCGATCCGCGGCGGCCCGGGGCCGCGGGTGCCGTGTGCGATTGCCGGTGACGCCGGTCAGAACTCGAACCGGTTGAGCACGTCGTAGCGCCGGGCCGGGGTCGCGCAGACGAGCCGGTACAGCAGACCCAACGGTGTAGCGGGAATCTGCGCGCAGGAGGCGAACCCGGGCGCGTCCTCGCGGAAGCGCAGGCGGGGTTCCCACTCCTGCAGTTCCCGCGCGTCCGCGATTCCCCAGGTGACGATGCCCTTGGTGAAGATCTTAGACAGGCGCGGGCCCACCGGGGCCAGGCTGTCGAAGAGTATTTCACCGGTGGTGAACCGATCGGTCAGCCGCCGCAGCAGGGTGGCCACCTCGTCCGCGCGCAGATACATCAGCAGACCTTCGGCGACCACCAGGGCAGGGCGATCCGCGGGAACCTCCGTCAGCCAGGCATCCTCGGTCACCGACGCGCCGATCATCCGGTAGCCGTCCCGGTCGTCGTAGAGTTCGCGCCGCAATGCGATGACCCCGGGCCGGTCGATATCGAACCAGCGCACGCCGGGAGGCGGGTGCAGGCGCAGGGCCCGGGTGTCCATACCGCATCCGAGATGCAGGACCGAGGCATCCGGATGACGCCGGAGGAAATCGGCGGACCAGGCGTCGAAACGGGAAGCCCGCAGCGCCACCAGCCACTGGTTGATACCCGGTCGCAGGGTGCGGCGCATCCGCGCCCAGTCGTAGCCGATCCGGTCCACTGCCGCGACCGCCGCCGCGTCGCCGAGGATCGGGCGTGCGGAACGGCCGTCGCGGGCCCGCAGGTACAACGTGCACAGGTTGGTCCACTCGACCGAACCCCAGCGAACCGCGTGGAAATCGATGGTGTTCGCCTGATTCACGGCTGCCTCCGTCGTATCCGGATGCCACGGTAATACATCTCACAGAAAACGAGTGAACCGTATTTTCCGGCAATCTAGCGGCATGTTTGCTGAACTGATTTGCAGGCCGATAACTGTATTCGATCTTGTATTGCCCGACACTGTTGTTTCGGTAACAAAGACGTAACTATATTGAGCCAGTCTACTGGCGGGTGCTTCGAGTTCCCGCGTGCCGGATGGTGGCGACGCATCTACCGAGGAAAGTGCTGAAGGTATGAATTTCAAGAAGATGGCCGCAGTATCCGCACTGGTCATTGCGGCGATGGGTATCGGTGCCGGTACGTCCTACGCGCAGCCGGCGCGGGTCGAGAATCCGGATATTCACTACACCGCCGATGTGGTTGATAAATCCGTGATCATTCGTACCGACGCGGGTTCGCTGACCACCGAGGACAACATGCTTCAGGTTCGCGACAATCTGGACAATGTGGTTGCTGGATTCCCGTTGAGCTATCTGCGTGACGGTCTGGAATATCCGATCGCGGTCGTACCGTCCGGGACGAACGAGGTCGCCCTGACGCCGAGTGTCGATCCGGCGACGGCGCAGCCCGCCCCGATGTTGCACGATGTGGCCTCCCAGGAGCAGGTCGACGACGCGGTGTCGAACGCTTCCACCCAGTTCGGTCTCGCCACCAGTATCGGCACGCTGATCGGCACCCTGATCGGTCTGGGCGGTGGCTGCGTGCTGGGCGCCATCGTCGGCACACCCTTCCTGGCGATCCCCGGCTGGATCGGCGGCTGCCTGACCGGTGCGGCGGTCGGCGCCCCGCTCGGCGCCGCGGCGGGTCTGGTGACCGTGGGCGGTGTCGCCGGTATCGCCGTCGCTGTCGAGTACTTCAACCGGATCAACGCGCCCGCGCCCGCCTGACGGGAAACGGCGCCCTCGGCCCGGATCGCGGAACGCGATC
>NZ_JBSFRU010000488.1:0-3229 GCF_053589395.1 Nocardia sp. NPDC003345 | reverse complement strand
TGCCCGGCTTTACTTCATATGCTGTGGACTTCAACGAATTTCCTTGCCGAGGTTCCGGGATGTGCCGTGTGCCGAGCACCGGCGTCAAGCTACCGGTCGTCAGCTAACCGAAAGCTATTGTGCGGTGTGAGATTCGGCATACCTGGGCGGGAGTACCCGGGAGAGTGCGCGGGTACTCCTGGTTCATCGGGAGAGCGCCACCCCCGAGTCGCCGTGCCGGCGCCGACTCGGGGGTGGGCCTGCCACGAACGAGGCGCTGAATACCCGGCGGGAGTGGCGGGCCGGTTGTCCGGACCGGGTTCCGCACCGCGCCGCGGGACTTGATGAGGGGGAGACCCGTGGACGCTTCCGCGCCGGATGCGCTCGTCGTGACGTACTGGGGCCGGGAGAATCCCGGCCGTGTCTATGAAGATATCGATGTGCTTCGAGCTCGGCGTACCCGGCAGTGGGATACGCCCGCCTGCCCCACGCCCGCCGGCGCATTGGTGAAAAGCATAGGGAATTCCCATGATTGGGAGCGAGCCGGGGTGGGTGAACGGCTGCGGCCGTCAGTCGGCGGGTTCTTCCTCGGGTATCAGCTGCGCGGTCGGGGGGATGCCGGTGTCCAGGAACTGGATCAGCCGTTCGATGCGATCGGTGTGGTCGAGGGTGCGGGAGAGCTTGTCGCCGACGAGCGCGAGGGTCATGGCACCCTCGATGGCGTGTTCGCCCGAGGACAGCGCCGAATGTAGTTTCCGGTTCAGTTCCTGCATATCGGCGGCGGCCGCGGCGTCGTCACGGGCGTGGCGGGCGGTGGTGACGGCGCGCTGGGCGCGGGCGGTGGATTCGGCGGCCAGTTCGGACATCTGCGCGAGCACGGCGAGGATGGGCGCCGGGGCCAGCGGGTCGGGGTGGGATTGGTACACCTGGTCGGCTATCCGGCTCAGCAGCCAGCCGATGCGGGAGAGTTCACCGGCGATCTGGATCGCGGTCACCACGTGCCGTAGGTCGCGGGCGACGGGCGCCTGTAGTGCCAGCAGCACGACGGTGCGTGCCTCGCAGGCGCCGTACATCGCCTGCAATCGCTCGTCGTGAGCGAAGACCTCGTAGGTCGCGGTGAGGTCGGCCCCCACGAGAGCGTCGGTCACACGTTCGGCCGCTTCATGGCTGATGTGGCACATCTGTGTGAGATCCGCTGTCAACGCGACGAGCTCGTTGGTGAACTGAGTTCGCACGGAGGAATTGTCACCTATCGCGCCGGTATCGGTCGAATGATCCGATGATTCTCCGCGACAGGCAGCCGGCCCCCGCCGGTGTTACCGTCACCACATGACCGATTTCCGGCGTATGAAGCATCGGGTTGTCACTACTCTGCAGCGCCGGATCGGTAATCCGCTGAACCGGCGGCTGCCGTTTCAGCAGTTGCTGGAGACGACCGGCCGGGTCAGCGGGGAGCCGCGGGTGGTGCCGATCGGCGGGCGTCGGACCGGGAACGAGTTCTGGTTCGTCTCCGAATTCGGTCACCGCTCGAACTATGTCCGCAATATCGAGGCCGACAGCCGGGTCCGGGTGCGCCTGCACGGGGAATGGCATACCGGGACCGCCTATCTCGTGCCCGAGGACGACCCGGTGCGGCGGCTCGCGTCGCTACCGCGTGGCAACAGCGCGGTGGTGCGGGCGGTGGGCACGGATCTGCTGACGATTCGAGTGGATCTCGACGCTTGATCGCGTTCTTCGATTCTTGTGTGACACGCAGATATCTATTCGATAGAACTTGTTCTAATCAGTTTTTCCTCCCGGAGTGAGTGCGCCCACAATGGGTCGCAATTCATATCGAGATGCCATTTTCGGTGCCCACTGTCACACGCCACATAATTTGTCCGTGACCTTCCGTAACCATTAGCTTGCTCTCCGTTGGCATCGATGCCGGACCGGAGAGATCACACGCATGAAATTCGCTACATTCCGCGCCGCGACCGCGGCCCCGGGATCTCGGCCATGAGCTCCGAGAGACCTCTCGCGTCCATCGATCCGGATCCGCGGCCGGAGCCGGGCGGCCCGGCCGCCGGGCCCGGTAAAACCGCGCGGGAGATCGTCGCGGACAACTTCTCGGGCACGGTCGTATCCTCGGTCCGCACCTTCGGCCGCGCGGTCGCGATGGCGCAGGAATCGGTCACCGGCGCGGTCTCCGACCTGGCCCGGGGCCGGTTCCAATGGCAGGAGATGCTGGTCCAGGCCTGGCGACTGGTCACCGTGACCGCGTTCCCGGCCATTCTGATGGCGGTGCCGTTCGGAGTGATCGTCTCGGTCCAGGTCGGCAATCTGATCCACAACCTGGGTGCCGATTCCCTGCTGGGCGCGACCGGCGGTCTCGGCGTGATCAAACAGGGCGCGCCGATGGCGACCGGCTTCCTGCTCGGCGGCGCCGGTGCCGCGGCCATCGCGGCCGATCTCGGCGCCCGCACCATCCGGGAGGAAATCGACGCCCTCAACACCATGGGCATCGGCCCGGTGCACCGGCTGGTGATCCCGCGCATGGTCGCGATGCTGCTGGTCGCGCCGCTGCTCAATATTCTGGTGATCTTCGTCGGCGTCGTGGCCGGATACCTGGTGGCCATCGGCGGGCAGGGTGTCACCCCCGGTTCGTACTGGGCGACCTTCGGCTCGTTCACCACCGCCGCCGATGTCTGGGTGTCGCTGCTCAAGGCGGTGATCTTCGGATTCCTGGTGGTGATCATCGCCTGCCAGCGCGGACTCGAGGCCAAGGGCGGGCCCCGCGGGGTCGCCGACGCGGTGAACGCCGCGGTGGTGCTGTCGGTGGTGTGCATCGTGGTCGTCAATCTGGCGATGACGCAGGTGACCGCCATGTTCCTGCCCACCAGGCTGGCGTGATGGCGGCGACCTCGTACGCCCCGAAGGGGCTGCACTTCCTCGCGCGCTACTTCCGCCGGGGCAGCCGGGTACTGGGCGCGGTGGACTCGGTCGGCTTCGTCACGGTGTTCTGCTGGCAGGTGCTCTCCTCGATACCGCTGGCACTACGCCGGTACCGGGCCGAAACCTTGCGGATCATCACCGATATGACCTGGGGGCGCGGCTCGGTGATCGTGGGCGGCGGGACCGTCCCGATGATGATCGTGCTCGGACTGGTGATCGGCGCGTCGATCGGCGTGGAGTCCTTCGCGACCCTGGATATGCTCGGCATGGGCCCGGTCACCGGAATCGTGTCCGCCTTCGCGACCACCCGGGAACT
>NZ_JBSFRU010000487.1:0-3239 GCF_053589395.1 Nocardia sp. NPDC003345 | reverse complement strand
GAGCTCGCCGGTATTGTCCGCGACACTGCGGCGGTAGAGCTGGTAGACGCTGAGGTCGGAGGGGACCGAATCGTAGCCGCAGGAGTTCACGATCTTGGCGCCGGTGCGGGCGGCCTCGTCGTGGTGGGCGTCGATGGCGTCGCGGATGAACAGCGGTTCACCGGTCAGATCGGCGTAGTGGGTGCCGGCCTGCGCGCACGCGGCGACCAGCGGCATCCCATAGCGCAGATACGGGCCGACCGTGGTGATGACGGCGGTCGTGCGGGCGGCCAGCGCGTCCATGGACTCCTGGTCGGTGGTGTCGGCGACGATCAGTCCCCAGTCCGGGGCCCCGATCTCGTCGCGCACCGCGGCGAGTTTGTCCGCGGATCGTCCGGCCAGAGCCAGCCTGGCGCCGGCCGGTGCGGCGTTCACCAGATACAGCGCGGTGAGTTTCCCTACGAAGCCGGTGGCGCCGAAGATGACAAGATCGAATTCACGTGTGTCGGTCATGGATGGAACCCCTGGTGGTTGTGTTGTCGCGCGGCCGTCAACCCGTGCGGCGTCTGCCGCGTTTGGCCGGCCGGCGCGTGGCCAGCCACCGGGCATGGAGTTTGCCCAGTTCGGTGATCGGCTCCTCGTCGTAGAGCCATTCCCGGGCCACCCGATGCCAGTTCCCGGTGGCTTCGAGCTGGCCGAGCATGCCGAAGGTCAGGAAATCGGCACGCCGGGAGAACAGATGCTCCGGCGGCAGGTTCTGCTGCTTCATCCCGGAGAACTCGCTGGAGCGCGGGTCGACGGCGAGCAGGAACGCGCCGCTGGCCAGCTCCGGTGTGATGGTCAGTTCCTGATCCACCAGACACCATTCGGAGGCCGAGAGCACATACTCCAGGCACTCCTCCACACCGATCTCGTCGGTGGAATCGATCACACCGCGCTGCACCATCAGCTCGCGCAGATCCTCGCCGCGATCCTCCGCCGCCGCGCACAGGCAGATCGCCTCGAACCGGACGTGTTCGGGATCCATCCGGTTGAACAGACCGAAATCCAGGAACCCGACCCGGCCGTCCTCGGCGAGCAGCACATTGCCCGGATGCGGGTCGCCGCAGAACTCGTTGAACGTGAACAGCGAACCCACGTAGAAGCGGTAGATGATCTCGCCGACCCGGTCGCGTTCGTCCCGCGGCAGCGCGCGGATGTCCTCGAACGCGGTTCCGGGCAGGTATTCGGTGACCAGGACCCGCTGGGTGCTGTGCTCGATCACCGGCCGCGGAACCACCACGAAGGGATGGCCGGCGTAGAGATCGGCGATATCGCGCTGGGTCTGCGCCTCGATCTGGTAGTCGAGTTCGGACTCCATATTCAGCCGCAGCTCGTCCAGTACCGCCGGGGTGACCCACGGCATCGCCGACTGCAGCACGCGGCGGAACATGGACAGGTTCTTGAGATCGGCCCGTACCGCGGCATCGATCCCCGGATACTGCACCTTCACCGCCACCTGACGGCCGTCGTGCAGCCGGGCCAGATAGACCTGCCCGATCGAGGCCGCCGCGATCGCCTCGGGTTCGAACTCGGCGAACACCGCGTCCAGCGGCTGCCCGAAATCCTCCTCGATCACCGCGCGCATCGCCTCGAACGACACCGACGGCGCGGCATTGCGCAGCACCGCCAGCCGCTTCTGGAACCGTTCACGATGTTCCGGCGGGACCAGGTCCAGATCCAGCACCGACATCATCTGGCCCAGCTTCATCGCCACGCCCTTCATGGTGCCCAGCACCATGACCAGCTGTTCGGTACTGCGCAGAATGGACTCCTCGGCCATCTGCGCGCGCACCGCCTCGGAACGGCCACGCATCGTGAGCCGGGCGCGTTGTTTCCGCATCATCGAACCGGCCGCGACGGCACCCAGCTTGGTGCCGCGGGCCAGCCGCGATGTCGGCACTTCTTTCGCCATCGAGGTACCTCCGTTGGTGCCGACGCGCGCCTGCGGTGGCCGGTGGACCGAAACGGTCCACTGCCGCCGCACGGGACTCAGACTAACCAAACCGGCGGGGTTGTCGAGCCCGGCGAACCGGCCCGCGGCCGAACCGGCCGCTCGTACGGACTCAGACGGCCGGGTCCTCCGGCGCGACCTCGGGCAGCGCGTGCTCCTGCTCGGCGAACCGGATCCGCGAGCCGCCCGCACGGGTCATCCCCTCGATGGCGCTCCACACCATCATCGTGAGGTAGTCGATCACCTCGTCACGAGCCATCGTCTTGTTGGTGGTCGTCCACCAGTGGGTCGCCAGCTGGATACCACCGACGATGACATACGACCACAGCATCGCCCCCTCGGTCTCGATACCGCGCTCACCACCCCGCTCGGTGATGGCCGCGGCCACCACCTCGGCGAACAGCCGCTCGAAATCGGCCAGGGCGGACGGATCGCCGGAACCGGTGCCCATGATGAACCGGTAGACCTCGGGATCCTCATCGACCGCGCCCACGTATTCCGCCAGCGCCGACCGCACCAGCTGATACTCGTCGGCGTCCAGACTGATCGCCCCGTACACCCGCGGCATCAAAGTGATCTCGATGAACCGCTGCATAGCGGCGTTCACCAGGTCGTTCTTATCGGAGAAATAGCGGTACAGGACGGTCTTCGACACCCCGATCTCGGCGGCGATCTCATCCATCCCCGCATTGCCGCCCCGGGTACGGACGGCCGCGAGCGTGCCGTCGACGAGCTCCTCCCGGCGGTCGATCTTGTGTTGCCGCCAGCGCCGCTTACGACCGTCGGTCCGTGCGGTACGCACCGGCGCCGAGCGCTCGGCGGAGGTGCCGATATCGATCAGGTCTTCGGTGGACAGCGTGACTCCTCGGTCCGATGGGGTTCGCGTGCGTTCCACTCTAGGCCCCACACCGGCGGTGATGGTCCGATTGGGTCCCTGGAGGGCGGGCTCACATCGTTCGGTGGGGTGTGGCGTGCCGGGGTGGGGAAGGGGTTCGGTGAGTGAAGTGGGGCGTTGCTTGTTGGGGTGGGGAGGTGATGGTGCTCGCCGAGGTGGGGAGGGGAGCCTGCGTGTGAGGAGGAGGGAGGAGGTGACCCTGCTCGTGGAGGTGGGGAGGTGACCTTGCCCGCCGAGGTGAGGGGATGACCCTGCTCGTCAAGGTGAGGGGGTGACCCTGCCCGCCAAGGCGAGACAGGTGACCTTGCTCGTCAAGGTTCTGTGTTTATTGGCGCGGCTTCGCCGCGCGGGGTTCGGCCCCTGAAGCGTCTG
>NZ_JBSFRU010000486.1:0-3254 GCF_053589395.1 Nocardia sp. NPDC003345 | reverse complement strand
ACTTGAGTGCAGTCTTGTGCTCTGAGGCTCAGAGGCGACGGGGGGAGGCCGCGAGTCTCGAGCGCTGACAGCAGACGCTTAGAGGGCCGAACCCCGCGCGCCGGAGGCGCGCCAAAAAACACAGCACCTTGGCGAGCAGGGACACCTATCTCACTTTGGCGAGTGAGGTCACCTCCTCCTCGGCAAGCAGGGTCACCTCCTCCCTGACACATGCAAGCCCCTTACACATCAAGCCACTTCCCCACTTTGACGAGCAAGGTCGCCTCCCCACTCCCACGAGCAAGGTCGCCTTCCCACCCCCACGAGCAAGATCGCCTCCCCACCATCGCGAGCAAGGGCCACCTGCCCACCTTCCCGAGCAAAACCACCTCCCCACCCTCACGAGCAAGACCACCCCCGCACCTACGCAAGCAAAACCACCCCCACCTTCACTGGTGAAGTCACCTCCTCCCCTCAGAGGTCAAGACCACCAACCCTCCTCGGCAACAAAACCCACCCACCCCTCGCATACGACATCGACCCGCCCCTTTTGGCCGGTGAAGCCCCCTCACCTAACCGAGCACGCCCGCCACCCCACGTTTGCGACACCCCTCCCCCACCTTTCGCGCCCCCTCACCCCACCGGCACCTCCGCCGAAACAAACCGAGGCTTACCCGCCAGATCCGGATGCTCGGTGACCTCGACGAACCGACCATCCGCCACCAGCAACCGGGCGAATTCCCCGCCGTTGCTGTCATCGTGCTCGACCGCCATCCCGCCCCCCGCCCGCAGCAGCCGGCCGATCAGGGGAACCAGATGCCGGATCACATCCAACCCGTCCGCCCCGGAGAACAGCGCGCGATGTGGGTCGTGGTCGGCCACTTCGGGCGAGAGTTCCGCGCCTTCGGGGATGTAGGGCGGGTTGGCCACCACGATGTCGACCCGCCCGTCGAGTTCGGTGAGCAGGCCGGGGTCGGTGACATCGGCATGATGGAGGTTGATCGGGGTGTCGCCGGCGGCGGCGCGACGGTCGGCGTTGCGGCGGGCCCAGTTCAGGGCGTCCGGGTCGAGTTCCACGGCGTGGACTTCCGCGTCGGGGCGGGCGTGGGCGAGTGCGAGCGCCAGCGCACCGGAGCCCGTGCACAGGTCGACGACGAGCGGCGTGTGGCCGGCCCCGACCGCACCGAGCCGGGCCAGCGCCCAGGCGAAGAGCAGTTCCGTCTCCGGACGGGGGATGAAGACCCCCGGTCCTACTTCCAGCTCGATCTCGCCGATATAAGACTCCCCTGTCAGATGCTGAAGGGGTTCGCGGGACGCGCGGCGGGCGATCAGCTCATGGAAGGTGCCGAGCCGGTCGGGTTCGATCAGCGGGGCCAGTAGCAACCTCGATCGCGGCACACCCAGCACATACGCGGCCAGTTGCTCGGCATCGGCTCGCGGGCTGGCCACCCCGGCCGCTCGCAGCGATTCGGTCGCCTCGGCGAGTACGGGGCGCAGTTGAACACCGGTCACGCGCCGATTATCGCGCCCGCCGCGGACCTGCCGGGAAGCGAGGGGCGGTTCGGCGGCCGGGGAGCCTCCGCTGTCTGTGGGAGGGCTCACCCTTCCATTCGGGTGGCGCGGTCCGCCGTGGCCAGAGCATCGAGAAGTGCGTCCATATCGCCGTTGAGGACCGAGTCGAGATTGTGCGACTTGTAGCCGATGCGGTGATCGGCGATGCGGTTCTCCGGGAAGTTGTAAGTGCGAATGCGTTCGGAGCGGTCGACCGTGCGGATCTGGCTGGCGCGGCCCTGCGCGGCTTCCTGCTCGGCCTGTTCCTCGGCGAGGGCCTGCAGGCGGGCGGCCAGCACCTGCATGGCGCGGGCCTTGTTCTGCAACTGGGATCGTTCGTTCTGGCAGGTCACGACGATGCCGGTGGGCAGATGGGTGATGCGGACCGCGGAGTCGGTGGTGTTGACGCCCTGGCCGCCCTTTCCGGAGGAGCGGTAGACGTCGATGCGGAGATCGCCCTCGTCGATCTGCACCTCTTCCACCTCGTCGGGCTCGGGGTAGATCAGTACCCCGGCCGCGGAGGTGTGCACACGGCCCTGCGATTCGGTGACCGGCACGCGCTGCACCCGGTGCACGCCGCCTTCGAATTTGAACCGCGACCAGACCCCGTCGCGGGCGGCGTCGCGGCTCTTGATGGACAGGGTCGCTTCCTTGTAGCCGCCGAGATCGGAGATCGCGGCGTCGAGCACCTCGACCTTCCAGCCGTGACGCTCGGCATAGCGGATGTACATGCGGGCGAGGTCGGCGGCGAACAGCGCGGATTCCTCACCCCCTTCGCCGGATTTCACTTCCAGCACCACATCGTCGCCGTCGTGCGGATCGCGCGGTGCCAGCAGATCGGCGAGCTGTTTCTCCAGCTCTTCCAGCTGTTCCTCGAGTCCGGGAATCTCCGCCGCGAAGGCCGGATCGTCGGCGGCGAGTTCCCGCGCCGCCTCCAGATCGTCGCGGACGGTTGTGAGCTTCTTGTAGGTGGTCATCACCGGAGCCAGTTCGGCGAACCGCTTCCCCACCCGGCGGGCCGCGCCCGGGTCGTTGTGCAGCGCCGGATCCGCCAGCTGGGTTTCCAGTCCGGCGTATTCGGCCAGCACATCGTCGATAACGGACGGTGCGGTTTTCTCGGCCATCACAGGGCTCCTACTCGGCAGGACGACGCGGCAAGGGGCACAAAAACGCCAACGCCCGGCCTGCGTGGCAGGGCCGGGCGTTGGCGGGAAAGCTAGCTGGCGTCGGCTTTCTTGGCACGCTTGCCGTAGCGGGCCTCGAAGCGGGCCACACGACCACCGGTGTCGAGGATCTTCTGCTTGCCCGTGTAGAACGGGTGGCACTGCGAGCAGACCTCGACGGTGATGTGCCCGGATTCCTTGGTGGAACGGGTCTGGAAGGTATTACCGCAACCACAGACGACAGTGGTGTCGACGTAGGCCGGGTGGATTCCTGCCTTCATGGATGTCCTCTCGATATTGGTCGCCGGGTCGTCCGATATCTCGGACGTGAACCGGAACCGACTTCAGGCGGGATTGCCTGCGTGATTCGCAGACGCACGGCGGTCGATTATGCCAGAACCACCGATGCCTGCTGAAACGCGCCCGTGGGGGGGAAATGTTCCTGTGTTTATTGGCGCGGCTTCGCCGCGCGGGGTTCGGCCCCTTTAGCGTCTGCTGTCAGCGCTCGAGACTCGTGGCTTCGCCACATGCGCTTCGAGACCGGAAAGCAAGAAAGGAAGA